>DATFWE010000031.1:0-8078 GCA_035259575.1 Haliangiales bacterium | reverse complement strand
CGCCTACGCCATCCGCTTCGCCGTCTCCTCCACGAACGACGCGTTGCGGTGGCGCGCGGTCGGCAGGTGCGCGTCCCAGCAGCCGGTGCTGCAGAAGAGGAGCTTGAGCCGCCCCGAGTTGCAGGCGGTCACGGAGCAGCGGAAAACCCGCGCGCCCACGAGGATCTTCTTCCGGCACATGCAGCACACGGCGAAGACGTCCTCGGGCACGCGTTGAGCCTAGCAAGTTGAAGATCCCCCTTCAAGACGGTAGGTTCGAGGGCCATGCGCCGCTGCCCGACTGCCGCCCTAGCCCTCGCTTGCATCGCCGCCTGCGCCTCCACGCCCAAGCCGGTGCCCAAGCCGCCCGCGCCGGCCGGGCCCACGGTCGACGACGCGCGCAAGTTCTTCGCCGATGTCGACGTGGAGCTGCGCCGCCTGTGGGTCGCGCAGTCGCGCGCCGACTGGGTGAATCAGAACTTCATCACCGACGACACCGAGGCGCTCGCGGCGGCCGCGAACGCGGGCCTGTACGCGTATCTCAACGTCACGATCAAGGGCGCGCAGCGCTTCGACAAGCTCGACCTGCCGCCCGAGCTCGCGCGGCAGCGCACGCTGCTGCGGCTCGCCGGGACGGTCGCGGCTCCCGCCGATACGAAGGAGCGCGACGAGCTCGCCGCGATCGGCGTGTCGATGCAGTCGGACTACGGCAAGGCGAAATACTGCTCGTCGCGGCAGAAGAACAAGTGCCTCACCGTCGGGGAGCTGTCCAACATCCTCGCCGACAGCCGCAAGTACGACGATCTCCTCGACGTGTGGAAGGGCTGGCACGACGCCGCCAAGCCGCTCCGCGCCCGGTACGTCCGCTTCGTCGAGCTCGCCAACAAGGGGGCCAAGGAAATCGGCTTCGCCGACGTCGGCGAGATGTGGCGCTCGGGCTACGACATGTCCCCCACGGATTTCGAGGCCGACGTGGAGCGCCTGTGGCAGGACGTGAAGCCGCTCTACGACGACCTGCACTGCTACGTCCGCGCGCGCCTGCGCAAGGCCTACGGCAAGGACAAGCTCCCCGAGGGCGCCCCGATCCCGGCGCACCTCCTCGGCAACATGTGGGCGCAGGACTGGCAGAACATCTACCCGCTCGTCGAGCCGTTCAAGGGGCAGCCCTCCCTCGACGTCACCCACGCGCTGCGCAAGCGCAAGATCGTCGCCCAGGACATGGTCAAGATCGCCGAGAAGTTCTTCGTCTCGCTCGGCATGGACTGGCTGCCCAAGACGTTCTGGGAGCGCTCGCTCCTCACCAAGCCCGCCGACCGCGAGGTCGTGTGCCACGCCAGCGCCTGGGATCCCGCCTACGCCGACGACCTCCGCATCAAGATGTGCATCGAGCCCAAGGAGGAGGATCTCGTCACGATCCACCACGAGCTCGGGCACGACTACTACTACCACCACTACTACAAGCTGCCGATCCTGTTCCAGCAGGGCGCCAACGACGGCTTCCACGAGGGCATCGGCGACACGCTCGCGCTGTCGATCACGCCCCGCTATCTCAAGGCGATCGGTCTCATCGACCGCGTCCCCGACAACCCCAAGGCGGACATCAACTTCCTCATGCGGCGCGCGCTCGAGCGCGTCGCGTTCCTGCCGTTCGGCAAGCTCATCGATCAATGGCGCTGGGAGGTGTTCTCCGGAAAGGTCACGCCGGACAGGTACAACGCGGCGTGGTGGGAGCTGCGCAAGACGTACCAGGGCATCGCGCCGGCGACCATGCGCACCGAGGAGGACTTCGACCCCGGCGCGAAGTACCACGTGCCCGCGAACACCCCGTACATGCGCTACTTCCTGGCGCACATCTACCAGTTCCAGTTCCACCGGGCGCTGTGCAAGGCGGCCGGCCACACGGGGCCGCTCTACACCTGCTCGATCTACGGCAGCCCGGCGGCGGGCGCGAAGCTCAAGGCCATGCTGTCGATGGGCGCGAGCCGCCCCTGGCCCGACGCCATGGAGGCCATCACCGGCGAGCGCGCCGCCGACGCGTCCGCGCTGCTCGAGTACTTCGCGCCCCTCCAGAAATGGCTCAAGGAGCAGAACAAGGGGGAGTCCTGCGGCTGGTAATTTGGACCTCCCCCGGGGGCGTGATAATCTGATCCAGTGCGGCTTGGCGGGTGCATTCTCCTCGAGGTCACCCTTGGGGCGACCCTCGCGGCGGGTGTAGCCACCGCTGCGTCCTACGCCACGCGGGCCTGGCACGGCATGCTGGGGGAGGCCCACGCCGCCGCGGCGGTGGACGGCGGGCGACAGACCGGGCGCCTCCGCGCGAGCGTGCTTCCCGAGCGACTTCCGCCCAACGGGCATTTCCTCGGAATCAAAGACGAAATTCTATTAATGCCCCTCGCAGGAGACATCGCCCGCGCCAAGTTCAACCGCGGCGGATCGTCGATCTCCCTGCGCCTGGATTTCCTGGGCGGGGGGCGGGCGGCGTTCAAACCCGACCAGATCGCCAGCGGGCAGTACCCGCGGATGGAGGTCGCGGCCTATCGGATCGACCGCCTGATCGGCCTCAACGCGGTGTCGCCGGCCGTCCCGGTGCAATTCCGGTTGGAGGAAGTCCTTTCCCGCCTCGACGACTCCTCGCGCGACATCGTCCCCCGCATCCTGGCGGAGGTCCCCACCGACGAGGCCGGGCTCATCATGGGCGAGCTCCAGTGGTGGATCCCGGTCATCAAGGACGCCGAGATCGAGGGCGTCGCGCTCGACGGCACGGAAGGGATGCGCCGCTGGCGGCGTTACATGAGGGTAGGCGAGCCGGAGCCGTACGAGGCGCGACATCTCCTGCCGCAGCTGTCGAACATGGTGGTCTTCGACTACCTCATCAACAACCGCGACCGCTGGTCGGGGTCGAACTGCAAGGCCTCGCCCGACCAGCGCACGCTCTACTTCATGGACCACACGCTCGCGTTCGGGTCCGATCCCGAGCCCGACGAGCGGCTGCAGTCGGCGCTCGAGCACGTGCAGAAGTTCTCGCGCTCGCTCCTGCGCCGCGTCCGCGATTTCGCCGCGCGCGACCTGCGCGCCGCCATGACGACCCACGCCGCGCCCTACGAGCGCCTGCTCACCGAGACGGAGATCGAGGGGGTGCTCCACCGCCGCGAGCTCCTGCTCGCGTACGTCGACGGGCTCGTGGACGAGCATGGCTCCGACGCGGTGCTCATCTACCCATGACGGCATCGTGCCCCACCTGCGGGCGGGACTTCGACCCGCTCCGCTCCGCTTGGACCCGCATCCTCGGCGGGCGCGTCGTCGTCTACTGCTCGGGGCAGTGCAAGGCGGGGATGCTCGACTCGCTCACCCCTGTGCCCGCGCCCGCGCCCGTGCCCGCGCTCACCCCCGTGCCCGAGCCCGCGCCCGTGCCCGCGCCCGTTCCGTCGACGCCCCGAAGCCAGCCCGTGCCCCTGCCCGCGCCGCCGCGACCTCGCCCCGTCTATCGCGGCACGGCCGCCGCCGTGCTCGTCCTAGCCGGCGCCGCCGCCGCGGCGGTGGCGATCGCGTCGATGCGCAGCACCTCGCCGGCGACCGCGGCGTCGGTGCCCATGCCCGCCGCGGTGCCCGTGCCGATACCCGCGCCCGTGCCCGTGCCCGTGCGCGCGCCCGAGGCGCCGCCCGCGCCGGCCAAGGCCGATCCGCAGCGGCTCGTCGCCGACGCCAAGGCCGCGCTCGCCGCCGCGCTCGACGATCCGTCGCCGCGGGTGCGGCTCCTCGCGGCGATGGCCCTGTCGCGCGCCGGCGACTCGCGCGCGCTCGCCGAGCTCGTCGCCGCGCTCGACAAGGACCCGAGCGAGATCCGCCGCGTCGAGGTCGCGGTCGCGCTCGCGCGCGCCGGCGACGCGCGGGGCATGGATTACCTCGTCGCCCAGCTTCGCTCGCCGCGCCGCGACGTCCGTCTCGAGGCGGCCCGGTCGCTGGCCCTCCTCGGCGACGCGCGCGGCAAGGACCGCCTGCGCGAGGCGCTCGACGCGGTCCAGCTGCGGCTCGGCGCGGCGGAGGCGCTGGCCGCGCTCGGCGATCCGCAGGGGATCCAGATCCTGCGTCAGGCGCTCGCCGCCGCCGGCCCGGAGAGCCGACTGCGCGCGGCGGTCGCGCTCGGGCGCGCGGGGGACGACACCGCCCGGCCCGCGCTGCAGCAGATCCTCGCCGACGGGAAGCTCGAGATCGGCGCCGAGGGCGCGCTGGCGCGCCTGGGCGATCGCAGCACCATCCCCGCGCTGGAGCGGGCGCTGCGCCTTTCGGCGCTGCGCGTCGAGGCGGCCGTCGAGCTGCGCCGCCTCCAGGCCCCCGTCGATCCCACGGCGCTCGCCGCCGCGCTCCAGGCCGAGACCGACGCGGGGCGGATCAGCGCCGCCGAGGCCGCGCTCGTCCTCCTCGCCCCCACGCCCCCGGCGGAGCTGCGCTGATGGCCCGCGACCTCCGCCTGTTCTATTTCTTCCGCCTGCTGTCGACGAGCTATCTGTTCGTGCCGGTGTCCGTGGCCTACGCCCTGTCGCGCGGCCTGTCGCTCGTCGAGGTGATGCTGCTCAACACCGTGTACTGCACGGTGGTCATCTTCACCGAGGTGCCGACCGGCGCGATCGCCGACCGCGTCGGCCGTCGCGCCACCATGATGGCGGGCGCGCTGGCCATGGTCGCCGCCTGCACCGTGTACGCGCTCGCGCACGGCTTCGCCTGGTTCGCCGTCGCCGAGGCGCTGGCGGCGCTGTCGATGACGCTGTGCTCGGGGGCGGACTCGGCGTATCTCTTCGACCTCCTCAACGACCACGGCCGCGGCGACGAGTATCCGCGCCGCGAGGGCACCGCGTCGGCGTGGCACCAGGCCGGCCAGGCGCTCGCCTTCGCCGCGGGCGGCGTCCTCGCCTCGGGGAACCTCGTGCTCCCCTACCTCGTCACCGCCGGCGTCGCGTCGGTCGCGTTCTTCGTCGCGCTGAGCATGGGCGAGCGCTACGCGCCGGCAAATCCCGCTCGCCCCACCATCTCCCCCCGCGAGTACGCGGCGCACATGCGCGACGCGTTCCGCGCCGTCCGCCGCCGCGGTCCGCTCCTGTGGGCGATCGCTTACTCGGCGGTCGTGTTCGTGCTCCTGCGCGCGACCGTCTACGCCTACCAGCCCTACCTCAAGGAGTCTGGCTTCGACGTCGCCCAGACCGGGCTCATCTACGCCGCGGTGTATCTCGTCGCCGCCGCCGTCGCCCACAACTACGACGGCCTGCGGCGCTGGCTGGCCGAGCCGACGCTCGTGTGGATGCTCCTCGGCACCCTCGTCGTCACGTTCCTCATCCTCGGCAGCATCCGCGGGCCGTGGGCGCTCGCGATCATGGCCGTGCAGGCGGCCGCCAACGGGCTCTACTCGCCGCTGGTCAAGCATCTCCTCCAGCGCGAGATCGAGAGGTCGCACCAGCGCGCGACGGTGCTGTCCGTCGAGAGCATGGCGCGCCGCCTCGCCTTCGGCGCGTTCTCCCCCGCGGTGGGCGGCCTCATGGGCGCTTCGGGCGCCGCGGCCGGGCTCATCCTGTGCGGCGCCGTCGGCCTGGCGGGGATGCTCGCGCTCGCCGCGACCGCCCCGTCGCGGCGCGAGCCGGTGAAGGCCGGTCAGGCCTCAGGCCTCAGGCGTCAGGCTTCAGATCCGGACCTGAAGCCTGAAGCCTGATGCTGTAGGTGGCATCGCATTCGTTATCTCCCGTCACACCGACCGCAACGTGGCACACTGATCCCAGACCGCGCGATCGGATGCACGAAAGGGGGTCGCGATGGGACAGATCGCCACGACGAGTCGTTCCCAGGGGCTGACGGTGAAGGCGTATCGAGGGCCGGGCTCGGCGCTCATCGCCTACGATCTCGATCCACACCTCACGAAGAACCTCGCTGGATTCGCCATCAAGCGCACGGCGCCGACGGGGGAGAGCGCGTACCTGCTCAACCGCCTCGACTTCACGCACGAGATCACCAAGGACACGCTCCCCCACCAGCGCACGTTCACGCCGTCGAACGTCGCCCCGTTCCAGAAGTTCCGCTGGATCGATTTTCCCTCCGACGTGCACGATGGGCGGTACAGCTACGAGGTCGCCGTCGAGTATTTCGGCAAGGGCGGGCGCCTCGAGGAGGGCCCGCGCGCCGAGGTCGCCATCGAGATCGCCCCGCGCGACTACGATCGGTTCCGCCTGGGGTTCACGCGCGGCTACCTGTCGTCCCAGGCCTACGCGACGCGCTTCGGCAACGCGCCGCTCCGGCCGGGGGCGGGGCTTCTCTTCGACACCCGCCCGTACGAGGCGCAGTACGAATGGCTCGGCTTCGAGGCGCGGCGCATCCTGCGCGCGTTCGCACAGGAGTGCCACGACGACCCGGCGTCGACGGTCGACGTGTTCGCCTACGACCTGGACGAGCCCGACTTCGTCGAGACGCTGGTATCGTTCGGCAAGCGGCTGCGCATCTTTCTCGACGATTCGCCGCTCCACACCAAGAAGGGCGCGCGCGAGATCGAGGCGGGCAAGCGCCTGCTCGCGTCGGCGGGCGCGGACAACGTACGCCGCGGCCATTTCCAGCGCTTTGCCCACAGCAAGGTCATCATCCAAAAGCGCCACGGCAAGCCCGTGCGCGTGCTCACCGGCTCGGCGAACTTCTCGGTGCGCGGGCTCTACGTCCAGGCGAACAGCGTGCTCGTGTTCGACGACCCGGGCGCGGCGGCGCTCTACGAGGAGGCGTTCGAGCTGGCCTTCGCCGATCCGCGCTCCCCCGCCAAGTTCCGCGCGGCGCCGGTGGCCAAGAGCTGGGCGACGATCGAGGGGGCGGGCCTGCCCGCGACCGAGGTGAGCTTCGCGCCGCACACGACGGCGCTTCTGTCGCTCGGCAAGGTCGCCGACGCGATCCGCGACGCCAAGTCGTCGGTCCTGTACGCGGTGATGGAGATGGGCGGCGGCGGCCCGGTGCTGCAGGCGCTCCGGAACATCGGCTCGCAGCAGAAGCTGTTCGCCTACGGCATGACGCAGAAGGCCGACGGCGACCTCGAGGTGCAGCGCGCCACCGCCAACTCCGAGCTGGCCGACTTCGCGTACCTCACCAAGCAGGTGCCGGAGCCGTTCCGCGAGGAGTGGTCGGGCGGGATGGGCCAGGTCATCCACCACAAGTTCGTGGTGCTCGACTTCAACGATTACACGCCGCGGGTGTTCACCGGCTCGTCGAACCTGGCCAAGGGCGGCGAGGAGGCCAACGGAGACAACCTGCTCGCGATTGCCGACCGCTCGGTGGCCACCGCCTACGCCGTCGAGGCCATCCGGCTCGTCGACCACTATCACTTCCGCGTGGCGATGCGCCGCGCCACCCGCGCCAAGCCGCTCCAGCTCCAGGGGGCGGGCACGCGCGCGCCGTGGTGGGAGCCGTACTACGACGACAAGAACATCAAGTCGCGCGAGCGCCAGCTGTTCGTCAGGTGAGCGACCGCGCGTAGCGGGCGTCGGTGCCGCTGAGCTCGGCCTGGAGGGAGTCGATGACCTCGAGCGCGCAGGGGGACAGCCGGCGCGCGCAGGCGTCGATGGCCCCGTCGAGCTGGGCGACCGACGCCGGCCCGAGGAGGATCGACGACACGCCCGGCCGCCCCGCCAGCCACGCGTAGGCGAGGACGTCGAGCGTCATCCCGTCGTCGGCGGCGATCGCGGCCAGCGCGCGGCGGTGGGCGAACATGCGGTCCGTCCAGTAGCGGCGCACGTACAGCGGGTTACCGTCGAAGCGCGTGCCGGCGACGGGCGCCTCCGGCTTCTCGGCGTAGCGCGGCGTCAGGATGCCGCCGGCGAGCGCGTTGTACACCGTCGTGTGGACGCCGTAGCGATTGGCGAAGCGCAGGTACTCGACCTCGATCTGGCGGATGAGGACGTTGTAGATGACCTGCGACACCGACGGGCGCGGCCAGCCGCGGCGCTCGGCCAGATGGATCATCTCCAGGAGCTGCCAGGACGCGTGGTTCGAGATGCCGATCTCGGCGACGCGGCCGGCGGCGACGAGGTCGGCGAGCGCGGCGTAGCTCTCCTCCATCGGCACCTCCGGGTCGGGCCGGTGCA
>DATFWE010000030.1:0-35964 GCA_035259575.1 Haliangiales bacterium | reverse complement strand
TGTGGTCGACCGATCTGGGCGCGCCGATCCTCGGCGGCGTGGTGCCGAGCCCGCCCTACCTTTATGTGGGCACCTACGACGGCACGATCCGGGCGCTGGTGAGCGACAAGGCCGTGCCCGCCGCTCCGACCCCGAAGCCGGATGCCAGCGGCTGCCAGGTCGGCGGCGGCGGCGGTTGGCTGCTGGTGGCCATGCTCCTCGCCGCGCTCCGTCGACGAGCGAGGCGGCTCCCCCGGACGAACGAGTCCCGTCTTTTCGGAGCTTTCCGGAGAGGATGGGGGTCGTACAGGGGGAGCACCAGCGCCGCGGCAGCGGCGCGCGCGAAGCGGCTCCCCCTGTTGTGAGGACCAACGCGAAGCGGCGGTCCGGAAGATGCGGCGCAGCGAAGCGGAGCCGGCTAGTATGCGCGGATGATCCGCGGTGTCGTGCTGCTGCTCATCCTTGGTCTGTGCGCGCCGGCCGGCGCGGCCGCGCGGGCGCGCAAGGTCGTCGTCATCCTGCCGCCCGCCGCCGCCGGCGATGGCGCCGATCTCGCGCTCGTCATGCAGACGCGCGCCGCGGCGCTGCTGGCGCGGACGGGCGGTTTCCAGGACGTCCACCTGAAGCAGATCCTGCGCGTCGCCGAGCATGAGGGGCTGTCGCGCGCGGCGCTGGCGACCGCCGACGGCGCGGCCGTCCTGGCGCGGCGCTTCGGCGCCGAGCGCGCGGTCTACGCGACGTTCGCCAAGGAAGGCGACGGCTGGGTGCTGACCGCCGCGGCGACGGGCGGACGCGCGGAGACGAAGACGAAGCTCGCGGCCGCGCCGGCGCGCGCGGTCCAGGACGGGGCGGCCGCGCTGGCCCGGCTCGCGGCGGGCGCGCAGGTCGACGCGGGCCGCCCGGCGACGACGTCGGATGCGGCCGTCGCGGCCTACGCCCGCTGCTACGCGCGGATCGTCGCGCAGCCGCTTCTCGTCGGCACGCCGATGGTCCTCGACGAGGCTGAGCTCGGGCAGGCGATGGAGGCGTGCCGCGCCGCCGTCGCGGCGGACCCGCGGTTCCACGACGCGCGCGCGGCACTCGGCCTCGCCCTGGCGCTGTCGGGCCAGGACGCCGACGCGGTGCAGGCGCTCGCGCAGGTCCCCGAGGACGCCGGCTACCTGCCGCTGTACTGGCTGGCGCGCTACTGGCTGGTGACGCGCTACCAGTCGGTCGACGCCGGCGCGACCGCGCTCAAGAAGAGCATCGAGCGCCACCCGTATTTCCTGCTCGCGCGCGGATACCTCGCGCAGCACGAGCACGCGCTGCACCACGACGCGGCGGCGCTCGAGGCGTGGCGCGCCTACCGGACCGAGCTGCCGGGCAGCGCGTTCGTGCGCGGAGGGTTGAGCCACAGCCTGGCGCGGCTGGGGCGCCACGACGAGGCGATCGCCGAGGCGCGCGCGGCGGTCGCCGACGCGCCCGACGACCGCGAGGCCAAGCTCGAGCTGGCCAGCCGCCACATCGACGCCGGGCACTTCTCCGAGGCCGTCGCGGTGCTGGCGCCGCTCGCGACCGCGGCCGGCGCGCGCGGCGAGACGATGCTCCGGCTCGGCTTCGCCTACGCGCGCCAGGGCGACACCGCACAGGCGGAGAAGTGGCTGCGCGAGGCGGAGGACGCGGCGCGCCGGCCCGACGAATGGCGCACGCGCGCGCGGGCGCGGCTCGACCGCGGCGTGCTGCTCGTCAAGGCCGGTCGCACCGACGAAGGGCAGGCGCTGCTCGTCGCGGCCGAGCGCGGCGGGCTGAAGGCGTACATGGGTGCGCAGAAGGACGCGGAGGTCCAGCGCATCCTCCGCGACGCCGAGGCCGCCCAGCGCGACAAGAAGGTGATGGATTTCACCATCAAGCTGCCGAACGAGGCGAGCCCGATCCCGTTCGACCCGTCCGGCGAGCTGGATCCGCCGCGCCGTCCGCCGCCGGCGCCGAAGATGTTCGAGGTGCTGCGGTTCTAGTGTCCGGACACCTGTCCGCGCCGGCGACATATGTCCGGTCCGACCATTGCGCAAACGCCCGAACCCCGCGATCCGACGCTGGAACGATACCTGCAGCGCCTTTCGGCTATGGTGCTCTGGTCTCCGCTGGTCGCGCGCCTCGATGACGGCGCACGAGGCGCCGCGGACATCTCGGCACGGGCCGATTTCGAGATGGTGCGCGCCGATCTGCGGCGGCACGCACGCTTCGGGTCCGTGTGGGAGCTCCGCATCCTGGCGCGCGAACCGTTCCGCCCCGTCGAGCTGGCCGCGTCCGGCCTGCGCCGCGAGCGCATTCGCCTGTCGCAGCTCGACCTCGCCGGCCCCGATGGCACGATCGCCCTCCGCGACGTCGTCATGGTGGGCGATGCAGTCCGCCGCAACCTCGTCGTAAAGCGGCTCACGGTTGCCGGGTTCGGTGATGAGCCGCGCGTTACAGAGACGGGTGGCATGTTGCAGTTGCAGGCCGAGGGCCTGTCCGCGACGCTCCGCGGCGCCCGCGTCGATCACTCGAGCTCGCGACTCATAACGGTCACTTGGGACGCGAGCGCGTGACCCGAAGCGCGACCAGCACGGCCGCGCCTCCAAGGAAAAGATAGACACCCACACGCAGCGACACCGGGCGGTAGGCAAATACGATCTCGTGCGTCCCGGCGGGCACGCGCACCGCCCGGAACATGAGGTCGGCCGGGTTGATCGGCGCCGGGTCGCCGTCGACGGTCGCGCGCCAGCCGGGATAGAACGTGTCGGTCAGAATCACGTACCCCGGTCGCCGGAGGTCCGCGCGCACCACCACGCGATCGGGGTCGCCGTCGTCGACGATGCGCGCCTCGCCCTCGCTCGCCAGCGCCTCGGCGGGCGCGCCGCCCGCGGGCTCGACGAAGACCGCGTCGGCGTCGGCCACGGGAAGGACCGCAGCGACCGCGGCGGGCGCGGGCATGGGCACGGCGCGGGCGGCGACGAGCGCGCGCGGCCGAGCCCCCGGCGCCTCCCAGATGCGGACCTGCCGGTCTTCGTACGCGGGGCTCCGTCCGCGGACCTCCACCGGCGCGCCGGCGAAGCGATCCACCGCCACCGCCGCGACCGAGGCGCGATCGAGGAGCGGACCCGCAGCCGCGTCGACCGTCTGCTCGACGTAGAAGAAGCCGGGTTTCCTCATCGCCGCGAGGTATGCGGCGTAGCGGGCGATGGGCAGCGCCGAGTTGTGGCGCACGTCCCGCAGGCCGAAGAGCGTCTCGCTGTTGGGGCGCGCGGTGCGGAACGGCAGCGCGTGCATGCGGAACGCCGATCCGAGCCGCTCGCGCAGCCAGGCCGCCTGCGGCGCGGGGGGGCGACGCAGCACCTGCGATACCGGGTCGCGGGCGAAGCGCGCGACGAGCACGAACGCCTCGACCAGGGCCAGCGCCGCGAGCACCGGCGCCGCGCGCGCGCGCAGCCGCGGCACGCCGACGAACGCGAGGATCGCTCCGACGGCGACGAGCGCCGGCAGGACGAGCCACAGCTTCCCCGAGGTCGTCGCGAGCACCGCGTCGAGGTAGAGGCGGATGGGGACGCGCGGGATCGTGGAGTCGGTGAGACGGAACAGCATGGCGATGCCCACCGGGACCGTCGCCAGTGCCCACAGCATGCGCCGGCGCCCACGCGCCTCGCCGAGAAGCGGCAGCACGCCGCCCGCCGCCTGGCACAGCGGCAGGATCGCGAGCGGCCACACGTAGGTGGGGAGCAGAGCCCGGAGGCCGGGGACGGCGGGGATGATCGACTCGAACGGCGGCGGGCCGAGCGCAAGCACCGCGCCCGTCGCGAGCACCGCGATGAGCCCGGCCTCGAGCGTCCCGCACAGGATGCCCGCCACCCCGAGGCAGAGCCCGAGCACGCCGACCGCCGGCGAGAACGGCAGCGCGAACATCCACTTGTTGTGCTCGCGGATGCCCTCGATGAGCCCGGGCGCGTACAGCGCGATGGGCAGCGCGCCGCGGTTCTTGGCCAGGACGGAGCGCCACGCCAGATCGCCGACGTCGGCGTTCTTGTAGGAGACGCCCTGCGACAAGAGCTCGACGAAGGGGAGAAGCGCGGGCGCCGCGAGCAGGAGCCCGATCGCTCCGGCGAGCCCGCCGAGGAGAAGCGGCCGGAGGCTGCGCGCGCGCACCGCCGATCCGGCCACGGCCGCGGCGAACCCGAGGTACGTCATGAACACGAACATCGGGTGGCCGCCGTGCCCGGCGACGCCGAGCGCCAGCGCCGCCGCGGCCACCGCGCGCTCGAGGACGAGGAGGTGCGCGCCGAGCAGCACCCACGGCAGGGTGCACAGCGCCGATACTGAGCCGAACGGGAGCGTCGCCAGCTGCACGCCGGACAGCTCGTACAGCGCCGCGGCGAAGAGCGCCGTGGGCGGCGCGAGGCCGCGCCGGCGCGCCAGAACGTAGGCGCCGATCGCCGCCGCGATGATGCGGAGGACGAGGAACGCGGCGTACCCCTCGGGCGTGGGCGAGAGGTAGAACGGCAGCTTGAGCGGGAAGAACGGGCCGCCCTGCTCGGCCCACAGCGGGGCGCCGCACCCGACGAGCGGGTTCCACGCGTCGAGCCGTCCGGCCCGGACGCCGCGCGCCACCTGCAGGTCGCGCGGGTAGTCGAGGACGATCGGGGCGGCGTCGTCCCACAGCGCCCGCGCCGGCGGCGGCCCGGTGCGGAACATCGCGTCGGTGTCGAGCTCGACCTCCGGGCCGAGCGCGGTCCGGCCGACGAGCGCGGGGCCGGTCCAGGCGAGCGCCAGCGCCACGAGGACCAGGCAGCAGGCGACGTCGGCGCGGCGGCGCGAGCGGGCGGGCGGCGGCGTCATGGGCTCCTGACGAGCAGCTCGCCCTGCGGGCGGTAACGGTCGCGGAGGTCGGGGCGCCGCGCGACGAGCTCGCGCCAGGGCTTCGGGGGGAGAAGGATCGCCCCGGGGCCGAGGGCGGCGATGCGCTCCGCGCACCAGCGCCACTGTTCGTCGGTGAGGAACTTGTCCTGCGTCGATGGGATGTGGGTGATCGGCACGGCCGCGTCGCGCAGGAAGAAGTAGTAGAACCCCGCCATCGGCCCCACGACGATCGTCCCGTCGGGAGGGACGGCGCGGGCGATCGCGGCATAGCCGGCGAGCTTCTCCGCCTCGGCGCGGAAGCTCCCCTTGGCGCGCGAGGCCGACCAGGTGAACGCGGTCTTGTGCGCATAGGTGACGACGGCGAGCGCGGCGGCGAGGCAGAGCGTCGCGAGCACCGCCGGGCGCAGGCGCGGCCGCCGCGCCGCCAGGGACAGCGCCAGCAGGCCGAACGGGCCGCCGTAGGCGATGTGATGGAAGTCGGCGCGCACCGGCGCCAGGAACAGCGTCGACACGCCGCCGAGGCAGGCGGCCGCGGTGACGATCGGCGCCCAGTCGTCCTCCTGCCGCCGGACGATCTTCCACACCGCGACGGGGATCGCCGCCGCCGCGCCGGCGAGGGCGAAGAACGGCAGGAGCAGGTTCTCGCGCAGCGCGAGCGTGCCGAGCGTCGCCCACGGCTCGCCCAGGAGCTTGCGATGGGCAGCGATCGCCTCGGGCGTCTGGAAGCCGTAGAAGCCCTCGTTCTCGAAGTGGTAGTTCTCGAACGGCCAGCGGAACATGTCGTAGTAGAGGAGGCCGAGCGCGCCCTGGGCCGCGAGGTAGACGAGGAGCGGCGCCACGCCGGCGACGGCGCCGAGGAGGATGCGGGCGGGCCGCGCGAGGCTCCGGCGGAGATCGCGCGCGGCGAGGCCGGGCCCGGCGGCGGCCGCCGCCGCGGCGAGGAGCGCGGGCAGGCCGGTCGACTGGGTGGTGAGGATCGACAGCCCCAGGAGCGCGCCGCCGGCGACGTCGCCGCGCGCGCCGGAGCGCTCGCGCGTGATGAGGAACAGCCCGCCCAGCGCGAACGTCTCGGCGTACCAGTGCGGGTAGGCGAACGGCCACAGCGCGACGAGGAGGCACGCGTGGACGAGCCCGGCGGCGACGCCGGCGACGCGACCGGCGTGGCGCGCCACCATCGCGGCGAGGAGCACGGTCGACGTCGTGGTGGTGAGGACGAACAGGACGCGCGCGGCGGTGAACGAGGGGCCGACGACGAAGAACAGCGCCGCGTGGAGGTAGTAGAAGACGGGCCCGTGGAACTGGAAGAAGTCGCGGTACATGACCTCGCCGCGGAGGATGCGCAGGGAGTCGTAGAGCGCCATCCCCTCGTCCTGGCCGAGGACGAGCGCCTCGGGGCGGCGCGCCCACGGTCCGCCCGGGACCAGCCACGGCAGATGGAGGACGATCGTCGCGGCGGCGAGGCCGAGGAGCCAGGCGTGCGTCTTCCAGCCGCGCGCGGACATGGGGCAGATATACCAGAGGTCGCGACATAGACACCGCAGTCGAAAGATGCCAGTCTGCGTCCCGATGCGATCTCGGCCGGATCTCGTCGCGTGCTTGGGGCTCGTGGCGGTGGCGGCCGCGTGGACCGGCGGGGCGCTCGTGGGCGCGGCGTCGCTCACGCCCGAAGCGGAGATCGACGTCGATCCGCTCTACCGCACCGGCGCGCCGCCGCCGCGCACCGCGTGGGGCGACCCCACGCCGATCCTCCTCGACTGGCCGCGGGATCGCAACTTCGCCGACGGGCTTCACGCCGGACGCCTCGATCTGTGGAACCCGTGGGTCGGCTGCGGCGCCCCGCTGTGGTTCGAGCAGGGCGGCCCGTTTTTTCCCTTGAAGCTCCCCTTCTACCTGGCCCCGGACCGCGTCGGGTACGCGTGGTACCTGTTCCTGCGCATCGTCGCGGCGGCGATCGGGGCCTACGTGCTCGCCCGCGCGCGCGGCCTCTCCCCCGTCCTCGCCTTCGCCGCGGGGATGATGTTCGAGCTGTCGGGATCGATCCTGGCGCAGACCGCGTTCGGCGCGGCGTCGGGGATGGCGCTCATGCCGTGGGCGATCCTCGGCGCGCATCTCCTGGCGCGGGGGCGCGGGCCGCTGGTGCCGGCGCTCACGCTCGGCGTGGTCGCGCACAGCGGCCACCCCATGGTGATCTTCCTCGTCTATCTCGGCTTCGGCGCGGCGCTCCTCGGCCACATGGTCGCCGCGCGGCGCGACGCGCGGCGGATCGTCAGGCTGGCGGGGCTGGGAGCGGCCTCGGCGGCGCTGGGGCTCGCGCTGGCCGCGCCGGTGCTTCTCCCCTTCCTCGAGCTCCAGGCGCAGGCGGTGTCCTACAAGGACGTGGCCGCGGCCGGCCGCAATGCCTACGAGATCTCGATCTGGCGCGACCGGATCATGGTGCCGGTGTCGCTCTACGCGCCCGGGGTGGTGGGCCTCGTCCGCCACGAAGCCCGGTGGCTGTTCCCGTTCCCGTTCGGTCCTGCCCTGGGCCTGTGCGGATTCATGCTCGCGCTCACCGGGGTGATGCTCGGGGCGCTCGATGCCGGGCTCGCGGCGCTGCTCGTCGCCGGCGCCTGCCTCGCCGTCGCGCCGCCGCCGCTCGATCGGATCATCCCCCACCTCCCCGGCGTCCGGCATCTCAACGCGTGGTACTGCTGGACGTTCGTGACGCTGCCGCTGACGCAGGCGGCGGCGCGCGCGATGGGCGAGCTCGCCACCGGGCGGGCGCGACGGCGGATGCTCCTCGCGATCGCCACCATCCCCGTCGGGCTGGCGCTCGCCGTGTACCTGCCCGATGACACCGTCACGCGCATTCCGCTGGGGCGGATGGTGCGGCGGGCACTGGAGCGGCCGGTCGGTCTGGCGTGGGCGTTCGTCCCCCCGGCGGCGTTCCTGGTCGCCGCGGCGACGGCGTTCTACCATCGCCGCCTCCAGCCGCGCGCGGGCGCGATCCTGGGCGTGCTGGCGCTCGTCGAGCTCGCCGCGATCATGGCGCGCTACCAGCACGAGCCGCGCTCCCGCGTCCTCGCCGATCCCATGCCGGCGCCGGTGCGATTCCTGCGCGCGGCCATCGATGGCGATCGCTTCCATGCGTTCGGCATCCGCACCGGCTGGCCGAACACCGCCATGCTGTGGGGCATCCGCGACCTGCGCGAGATCTCGCCCCTCCCCCTGCGCCGCTACGTGGATTACCTGGCGGCGATCCAGCCGCCCGCGGCGTTTTTCACCGAGCACACCGCGGTGGCGGGCGCGTCCCCGCTCTTCGATCAGGCGTCGGTTGCCGCGTTCGCGGTCGACCGCAACGCGTCCGAAGCGCGTGTCTTCGGCGGGCAGAAGCCGATCTACGAGGACCCGCGGGTCTCGATCTACGCCAACGCGAACGCGCGCCGGCGCGCGCGCATCGCGCCGATCGCGGTCGCGGTCCCCTCGGAGGAGGCGGCGCGGGCCAGGCTGCGGACCCTCGACCGCGATACGGTCGCGATCGAGCCGGCCGACGGCGAGCCGGCGGAGAGCCTCGCGAGCCGGGGCACGGCGGAGATCGTCGACGAGCGGGACCCCGACCGGACGGTCGTCCGGGTGGAGCTGGATCGTCCCGGATGGCTGGTCCTCGCCGACACCTACTACCCGGGATGGGAGGCGACCGTCGACGGCCGGCCGGCCGCGATCCACCCGGCGACCCTGCTGTTCCGCGGCGTCAAGCTCGACGCGGGCAGGCACGAGGTCGTCTTCACGTTCCGGCCGCGGTCGTTCAGGCGCGGGCTGGCGGTGGGCGCGGGCGCGCTGGCGGCCTGCGTCGGGCTGATCTTGTTTTCGCGACGGCGTCGGAACGGTGGCCCCTTGACACCCCGGAGCGGGGAAGGAATAGCTGTAGGGTGAACGGCGCCTGCGATCCCGCGTTCGCCGCGGTCGGCGAGGCGTTCGCGGCCGGGTTCGACGAGCGGGGCGAGCTCGGCGCGGCGCTGTGCGTGCTCCTGCGGGGGCGAGCGGTGGTGGACGTGTGGGGCGGTCACGCCGACGTCGCGCGGACGCGCGCCTGGCACGCCGACACGGTCGTGAACGTCTACTCGGCGGTGAAGGGCGTCACGGCCGCGTGCGCGCACCGCGTCGTCGATGACGGGCGGCTCGATCTCGACGCGCCCGTCGCGCGAGTCTGGCCGGAGCTCGCGCGCGGCGCGCTGGGGGACACGCGCGTGCACGAGCTCCTGAGCCACCGGGCCGGGCTGGCGGCGCTCCACCGGGATCCGCCGCCCGGCGCGGGGCTGGAGTGGGAGCCGATGATCCGCGCGCTCGAGGACGAGACGCCATGGTGGCCGCCCGGATCGGCGCACGGCTACCACGCGATCACGTTCGGGTGGCTGGTGGGCGAGGTCGTGCAGCGCGCCGCGGGACGGCCGCTGCGCGAGGTGCTCGACGCGTTCGCCGCGCCGCTGCGACTCGAGCTCGACATCGGGTGGCGCGGCGACCCGGAACGCGTGGCCGAGCTGGCGCCGATGCGCCTTTCCCCGGCCGCCCCCGGCGATCCATTCTTCGCGACGCTGGCCGACCCCGCGTCGCTGACCGCGCACGCGCTGACGATCCCCACGGTGCATGGCGCGCCCGGCATGGTGAACTCGGCGGCGTGGCGGGCTGCCGTGATCCCGGCGTCGAACGGACACGCGTCGGCGCGCGGGCTGGCGCGCCTGTACGCGGCGCTGGCGGGCGGCGGGCTCCTTTCGCCGGAGACGCTGGCGCGCGCGGTCGCGCCGGCGTCGGAAGGACCCGACCGGGTGCTGCGGCACCCGACGCGGTTCGGCCTGGGGTTCATGCTGTCGAATCCGCTGCGCCCGTTCTCGCCGAACGCGCGCGCGTTCGGACACTCGGGCGCGGGCGGGTCGGTCGGTTTCGCCGACCCCGATGCCGAGGTCGGGTTCGGCTACGTGGTGAACCAGCCGTTCGCCAGCTCGCTGGGAGGAGACCCGCGCTGGGCGCCGATCGTGTCGGCGCTGTACGCGGCGCTGTGACCATGGCTCCGCCGGCACATTCCGGGGGTCGCTTCGCGTACGGCCTCGTCCAGCCCGTCGTGGGGGCGCGCGTCCTGCTCGGCGACCGCGCGCTGCTCCGGGCGGCGCTCGTCCCGGCGGCGCTGCTCGCGGCGGTGTGCGCGGCGGTGGCGCTCGCCCATGCGCGCTCGGAGACGGCCGGGGAGATGCTGAGGACGTTCTACACGACGTTCGCGGTGCTCGCGCCGGTGCCGTCGGTGCTGCTCGCCCACCACTACGCGCGGCTCGCGGTGCTGGCGCGGCACAAGCTCGGCTTCTCGCCGGCCGAGCCGTGCCTCGAGCCGCTGGGACGCATGCTCGCCCGCGCGGTCGCGCAGACCATCCTCATCGCGGTGGCGGTCGCGCCCCCGGTGGCGGTGCTACGCCTCGTGCCGGGCGTGGGCCACGCGCTCGTCAAGGTCGTCGCCGCCGGCTGGGCGCTGCACTGGATCGTCGTCGACGCCTTCGATTCGGCGCGCTTCCTGCGGCCGGGCCAGACGCTGGCCGACCTCGACGCCCACGCGGAGACGATCCGCCCGCCGTGGTACGTGCGGGCGCTGCGCGGCGCGGCGGCGCGGGCGCCGCTCGGCCGCCGCGTTCTCGCCAAGTTCGCCGACGCCTGCGACCGGCTGTCGAAGCCGTGGCGCGAGGAGATCGCGCTGGTCGAGGATCACCCGTCGTTGATGCTGGGCTTCGCGCTGTCGACGGCGGCGCTGCTGGCGCTGCCCGTGGTGAACCTGCTGTTCCGCCCGATCGTGCTCGTCGCCGCGGCGCACGTCCTCGGCCAGCTCGAGGCGATCGAGCCGGAATCGCCGGCGGTGCCGCCCGTCACGGTGGGCTGATCATCCGCCCGTGTCGTCGGCCCGCTCGGCGACGGCCCGCTTGATCTGCTCGATGCCGAAGGGGTCGTCGAGCGTCGTGAGATCGCCCGGATCGCGCCCCTCCGCCACCGCCTGGATCGAGCGACGCAGGACCTTCCCCGAGCGTGTCTTGGGGAGCTGCGCCACGAAGTGGACGCGCGCCGGGCGGCCGAACGCGCCGAGCTCGCGGTCCACGACGCCCATGATCTCGCGCTCGAGGGCGGCGCGGGACGCGGGCCGGTCGAGCCTGGACGCGTCCTTGACCACCGCGAACGCCACGGGGATCTGACCCTTCAACGCGTCGGCGACGCCGACGACCGCGACCTCGGCGACGCCCGGGTGCGCCGACACCGCCTCCTCGATCTCGCGCGTCCCCAGCCGATGGCCGGCGACATTGATGACGTCGTCGGTGCGCCCGAGGATGAAGTAGTAGCCGTCCGCGTCGCGGAGGCCCCAGTCGAACGTCGTGTAGATGAGCCGGCCGGGGAAGCTCGTGAAGTAGGTCTCGACGAAGCGGTCGTCCTGGCCCCACACCGTGGACATGCAGCCGGGGGGGAGCGGCGGCTCGATCGCAACCACGCCCTTTTCGTTCGTCCCGACCTCCTCGCCGGTCGCCTCGTGCAGGAGCTTGACGTTGTAGCCGTAGGCCGCAAAGCTCGGGCTGCCGAACTTGGTCGCCAGATCCTTCTCGACGCCCGGCGCCCCGGTGAGGATCGCCCAGCCGGTCTCCGTCTGCCAGTAGTGGTCGTAGACGGGCTTGCCGAGTCCCTCTGCGATCCACCGCGCGCTCGGCTCATCCAGCGGCTCGCCCGCCAGGAACAAATGGCGCAGCGAAGACAGGTCGTACTTGCGCAGGTAGGCCGGGTCCTGCTTCTTCAGCACGCGCACCGCCGTCGGGGCCGAGAACATGACCGAGACGCGATGGTCCTCCACGATCTTCCACCATACGCCCGCGTCGGGCCGGATCGGCGTGCCCTCGTAGACCACGGTGGCCAGGCCCGCGAGGAGGGGACCGTACACGATGTACGAATGCCCCACGACCCAGCCGATGTCCGAGGTCGAGAAGTAGGTCTCGCCGGGGCGCGCGTCGTAGATGTGCCGCATCGACGCCGCGAGGGCCACGGCGTAGCCGCCCGTGTCGCGCTGCACCCCCTTGGGCTTGCCCGTCGTCCCCGACGTGTAGAGGATGTAGGACGGGTGGGTCGATTCGACCCAGACGACCGGGACGCTCGCTTCGAGATGGCGCGCGCGGAGCTCGTCGTAGTCGAGGTCGCGGCCGGGGACCCGCGGGATGTTCGGGTCCAGCCCGCGGTCCTTGATCACCACATGGGCCGGCGGCCGCGTCGACAGCTCGAGCGACCCGTCGACGAGATGCTTGTACGGGACGACCTTGCCGGCGCGCATCCCCGCGTCCGCGGTCAGCATCACCTTCGGCCGGGCGTCGTCGATGCGGCTCGCCAGCGAGCTCGCCGCGAAGCCGCCGAACACGACCGAATGGATCGCGCCGAGCCGGACCGTCGCCAGCATGGCGAAGATCGCCTCGGGGATCATCGGCATGTAGATGAGGACGCGGTCGCCCTTGCCGACGCCGAGGGACTGCAGCATGGCGGCGACGCGGTTGACCTCGGCGTGGAGCTCGCGGAACGTGTAGACGCGCTCGACGTCGGTTTCGGTGGAGACGTAGATGAGCGCCTTCTGCTCCGCGCGCTCGGGCAGGTGGCGGTCCACGGCGTTGTGGCAGAGGTTGGTCTCGCCCCCCACGAACCACCAGGCGAACGGCGGCTTGCCGTAGTCGAGCACCTTGACGAACGGCTTGTGCCAGTGAACGAGCTTCGCCTGCTCCCCCCAGAACTCCTCGGGCCGATCCAGCGAGCGGGCATAGAACTCGCGGTAGGTGCTCATGGCTGCAAGGTTAAGCCAATTCCGCGCCGTCGCGCTCCGGTGGGACATCCGGTACCGACGTGGTGTAAGGTGGCAGCATGTGCCACCACCGCGTTTTCCTCGTTGCGTTCGCGCTCGCCACGGCCGGTTGTGGCGCCCCCGACGAGGGGACGCCGCGAGACAATCCCGATCGCGGCATGCCTGCGGGCGAGACGTTCCCCATCGACCACGTGGTCGTCATCGTCAAGGAGAACCACACGTTCGACAACTACTTCGGCTCGTTCCCCGGCGCCGAGGGCACCTCGGTGGCCCACACGTCGACGGGCGACGTGCCGGTGGGGCGCCCGCCGCTCATCCTCCTGCGCGACCTCTGCCATTCGCACGCGTGCGCGCTCGCCGACTGGCACGGCGGCCGGATGGACGGGTGGAACGAGGGCGATCCGAAGAACGCAAACGACCGACTGGCCTACGCGCAGTATCGGGAGGCGGACATCCCCAACTACTGGCAGTACGCGCGTCACTATGTTCTCGCCGACCACTTCTTCTCGTCAATGCTCGGCCCGTCGTTCCCCGGGCACTCGTTCTTCCTCGCCGCGCAGGCCGGCTGGGCCCTGGGCAACCCGTCGCAGCTCATTCCCTGGGGCTGCGATGACTTGCCGGGGACGACCGTCGACGTGCTGGCCGACGGCACCTGCCGGGTCGAGTCCGTCTTCCCCTGTTTCGACTACCCGACCGTCCCCGACCTCCTGCCGCCGGGCGTGACGTGGAAGTTCTACGGGTCGAAGGAGCCGCCGCTCGTAGGTGAGATCTGGTCGATGTTCGACGCCGTCGATCACGTCCGCAACTCGCCCGCCTGGGGGCAGCACGTCGTCGACTGGACCGAGTTCGACCGCGACGTGCGCGCGGGAACGCTGCCCAACGTCGTCTGGCTCGTGGATCAGGACCTGAACAGCGAGCACCCGCCCCTCGGCATCTGCGCCGGCGAGAACTGGGTCGTGAACCGCGTGAACCTGCTGATGAAGAGCCCCTACTGGCCGCGCCTCGCGATCCTCATGGCCTGGGACGACTTCGGCGGCTGGTACGACCACGTGCCGCCGCCGCGGCAGTACGGGTGCGATGCGACGACGCCGTACGGGCTCGGCATGCGAGTACCGCTCATCATCGTGTCCCCGTACGCGAAGCCGGGATACGTGATGAAGGGCGTGGCGCATCAGGGCTCGGTGCCGAGGCTCATCGAACGGCTGTTCCACCTGGGCTCGCTGCAGGCCATCGATCTGGCGGCGCAGGACGGCCCCGAGACCAACGATCTGCTCGACGCGTTCGATTTCACCCAGACGCCGCTGCCGCCGCTGACGCTGCGGACGCGCAGCTGTTTCCTGCAGAGGTAGGGGCCGGCCTACTTCACCTCCGCCAGCGCCGCCTTCAGCCCGGCGTGGCCCGGATCGAGCTCCAGCCCGCGCTCGTACATGCTCTTGGCTTTCGGCGCCTCGCCCAGCTTGGCGTGGATCAGGCCGAGCTGCAGGTACACCTCCGCCTTGCTCACGCCCACCGACGGGTCGAGGTTCTGCAGCAGCATCGACCGGTACACGCGCCGCGCCTTCTCCCAGTCCGCCATCGCCATGTACAGACGCCCGAGCCCGGCCATGACCGTGCCGTTCTGCGGATCGATCTTGTACGCCTCCTCGTACGCCGGCAGCGCCGCGGCCGCGTCGCCCGCCGCCTCGCGCAGCATGCCCAGCCGCTGGGCGTAGCGCGCGACCTCCTTGGGCCGGCGCGCCGCCCGCGCCGCGTCCGACAGCTTCTTGTACAGCGGCTCCGCATCCCCGGACCGCCCGGCCGCGAAGTAGGCGTCGGCCAGCGTCTCCGTCGTCGCCGCGTCCTGGGGCGCGAGCGCCGCCGCCCGCTCCAGATACGGCACGGCCTCGGCCGGTCGCCCCAGCCGATCGCGCAGGATGGCCGCCAGCTCCACCGCCGCCGCGTGCCGCCGCTTGGGGTCCGCCTCCGCGGCCTCGCGGGCCTTGAGGACCTCCGCCACCCGCGCCCATTCCCCGCGCTCGCGCATGAGCCGCTCGAACGCGGGCAGCGCGTCGGGATGGAACGGATCGAACGCGAGCGCCTGCTCGATGTGCGCCAGCCCCGCCGCCGGGTCGCCGGCGCGGTTCTCCTGCACGCGCGCCAGGCGATAGTAGAGGTCGGCCGCGTCGCGCCCGACGGGCCGCAGCGCCAGCGCGCGCCCCAGCGTCGCCTCGCACTTCTCCCACTCGCCGGCCGACTCGTAGATGCGCGCCAGCCGCGTCAGCGCGGGCACGTACGCCGGGTCGCGCTCGAGGATTTTCTCGAGGAGCTCGCCGGCGGCATCGGCGTTGCCGAGCTTCGCCTCCCAGATGTCGGCCGCGCGCGCCAGGAGGTCCACCGCGCCGCCCGGGTCGGCCGCGGCGCGGCGCTCGAGCAGGTCGACCAGGTCGTGCCAGCGTTCAAGCCCGCCGAGGATCCGCTCCAGCGAATCGAACGCATAGGCGTCGTGCGGGCTCTCGTCGAGCACCTGGTACAGGTAGCCCACCGCCTCGTCGGGCGACCGCCGCTCGATCTCGGCGAGCTGCGACAGCTGCTTGAAGATCGCCATCCGCGCCGGCGTCGCCTGGGCCAGCGCCGCGCGCCGCACCAGCGTCTCCTGCACCGCCAGCCAGTCCTCGCGCCGCCGGTGCACGTCGGCCAGGGCCTGCAGCGCCCCGTCGTCCTCGGGCGCCAGGTCGGCAACGGCGATCCACGCGTCCACCGCGCGGTCGTAGGCGTGAAGCTCGTGGGTCACCACCTGGGCGGCGCGCTGCCGCAGCGCGAGCTCGGCGGGCTTGTCCTCGGCGAAGCGCGCGGCGGTGTCGAGGACGTCCACCAGCTCCGTCCATTTCTGGCCCCGCTCGTACAGCGCCGCCAGCCGCGCGTGCGCTTCGGCGTCCCCGTCGTGGAGATCGAGGACTTGGCGCCAGGCGTCGATGGCGCCCGGGTCGTCGCCCAGCCGCTCCTCGCGCAGGCGCCCGGCCTCGGCCAAGTGGTCGCGCTTCTTCTGCACGTCGTACTCCACCTCGGCGCGCCGCCACAGGATCACCGCGAGGTTGGCGTCGTCGCCGAGCGCGCGGTAGATCCGGTCCAGCGCCGCCAGCGCGGCGCCGTTCTGCCTGTCGAGGTCGAGCGCGCGCCGGTACGGCTCCTCGGCCCGCCGCGCATCGCCCAGCGCCTCGAGCAGCACCTTGCCGCGGCGGAGCTCGAGGTCGCGTTCGACCTCCGGCCGGCCGCCCGCGCGCGCCACGTCGTGGAGGCGCGCCGCAGCCTCCTCCCACCGCCCCTGCGCCTCGGCCAGCCGCCCCAGCTGCTCCGCCGCCTCCTCGGAGGACGGATCCTCCGCCAGCCAGCGGCCGGCGGCGTCGAGCGCGCGCGTCCGGTCGCCGAGCTTCCGCTCGGCCAGCTCCACCAGGCGCGACAGCAGCGACGCGCGGTCCAGCGGGTCGGCCTCGACGGTCAGCTTGTGCTCGTAGAGGTCGGCCAGCCGGGCGTGATCCGCCTCGCGCTCGTAGATCGGCTCGAGGATGGCGATGACGGCGGCGCGCTCGGCCGGGTGGCCGAGCAGCCGCTCCAGCGCCGCGCGCGCGGCCTCGTGCGTGGGCACGCGCTCGGTGACGTCGCGGTACGCGTCCACCGCGCCGCGCGGATCGGCGAGGATGCGCTCGCGCAGATCGCCCAGCCGGTACAGGAACGTCGCCTGCTCCTCGTCGGTGGGCGCCACCAGCGCCTCGCGCCCGAGGATCTCCGCCAGATCGGTCCATTTCTGCTGCCGCTCGTAGATGCGATCGAGCGCGGACAGGGAGTGCATCTCCTCGCCGACGAGGTCGAGCGCCTTGCGGTAGCGCGACGCCGCCGCGTCGAGGTCGCCGAGCGCCTCCTCGTAGATCTGCGCCAGCTTGAGCGCGTAGAAGCGCCCCAGCTCGCCGTCGCTGGTCGCGCCCAGCACCTCCTCGTACAGCGCCGCGAGATCGCCCCAGCGGCCGCGGTCGTGCGCCAGCCGCTCCAGCTCGCCCTGCGCCCCGACGTCCTCCGGCTCGTCCTTGAGGAAGCGCGCCCACGCGTGGAACGCCGCCTGCGGGTCGCGCCGGCCGATCTCGTGCACGCGCGCCAGCGCCTCGACCTGCTCGCGCCGGAGCGCGGGGTCGGCCCCGCGCGCGGCCAGCCGCTTGTCGTAGAGCTCGGCCACCTTGTCGTACAGGCCGTCGGCGCGGTACACGGGCTCGAGCGCGTCGGCGGCCGCCGCCAGCGCGTCCTCGTCGCCCGTGAGCGCCTCGAGCGCGTCGCGCGTCGACGCGTGCTTGGGGAACTGCTCGAGGATGCGCGCGTAGCGGTCGATCGCCTGTCCCGGCTCCGCCTGCTCCACCTCGACGATGCGGGCGGCGCGGTGGAGGAGATCGGCCTTGACGAGCGGCTCGGCGGCCAGCTCGGCGCGCCGGTCGAGCGTCTCCACCAGGTCGGTGAACGACCGCTCGCGCTCGTACAGGCGGCCCACCGCCTCCAGCGCCTCGCCGTCGTTCGGGTCGGCGTCGAGCACCGCCTTGTACTGGGCGATGGCCTCGAACGGATCGCCGAGCTCGTTGTCGTGCACCGCGGCGACGGTGAACCGCAGCGGCCGCCGCTCGGCGTCGTTCGGCGCGAGCTCGATCTTCTGGGCGAGGATCTCCGCCAGCGCGCGGTAGTCCTTGGCCTGCCGGTACAGGCGCTCCAGGGCGTCGAGCGCGGCGGCGTCGCGGTCGTCGTGCGCCAGCACCTGGCGGTAGCTGGCGATGGCGCCGTCGCGCCGCCCCAGCCTCGCCTCCAGCAGCTCGGCGATGCGCGCGTGCAGCGCCTTGCGCGCGTCGGAATCGTCGGTGAGCTCGACGCGCCGCTCGAGCACCTTGACCAGCGGCTCCCACTGCCCCTCGACCTCGTGCAGCCGCTCGAGCGCCGACAGCGCGTCGAGGTCGTCCTCCTTGACCTCGAGCACGCGCCGCCACGCGGCGATGGCGCGGCCGCGGTCTCCGCGCTTGTCCTCCTCGATCCGGCCGATGCGCGCCAGCAGGCGCGCGGCCAGGTCGTAGTCGTACACGCCCTCGACCCCGGCGTCGAGCGTGTGCGTCAAGTCGTCCCACGCCTCGAGCCCGCCGGCCACGCGCGCGAGCTCGCCGTAGACCTCCTCGTCGGAGACGTCCTCGCGCCACGCCCGCGCCAGGGCGCGCATGGCGTCGGGGAGGCGCCCCCCGCGCTCCTCGTGCAGGCGGGCGATCTCGCGCAGCATGCCCACGCGCTGCGACACGTCGTCGATGTACTCGAGCTGGGCGTCGAGGATGACGACGAGCTTCTGCCACCAATCCTGCCGGCGGTAGATGGGCTCGAGGATCTGGGCGATGCGATGGCGATGCTCGCCGGAGAGCACCAGCCGCTCCAGCGCGGCGAGCGCCTCGGGGTGGGGCGGCACGTCGGGGGCGAGCACCTCGGCGTACTGATCGATGGCGGAGCCGACCTCGTTGAGCTTCTGCTCCAGCACCCCGGCCAGGCGCACGCGCAGCGCCGCCGGATCGGGCGTGCGATCGATGCGCGAGGTCATGAGCTCGGCCAGGTCGGCCCAGCGCTTCTGCTCCTGGTACAGGCGGTCGAGCTCGCCGACGGCGGTCGCGTCGTCGGGGTCGATGTCGAGCACCGCGCGGTAGGCGTCGATGGCGCGGTCCACCGCCACCAGACGCTTCTCCTGCACGTCGGCGACCTTGTAGTGGAGCTCCTTGCGCCGGCCATCGTCGAGCGCCGCGTCGAGCGCCTCCTCGTAGGCCTCGATGAGCGCGAACCAGCGCGTGCCGCGCGCCAGCATCGCCTCCAGCCGCTCGAAGGTGTCGCGGTCCTGGGGGTTGGCCTGCAGCACGCGGCGGTAGGCGGTCCGCGCCCGCTCCACGTCGCCCAGGCGCCGGTCGTAGATGTCGCCCAGCGATCGCGCGACCTCGAGCACGGCCGGGCGATCGCCGGTCTCGTCGTCGAGGAGCTCCTGGTAGATGTTGGCCAGGCCGTCCCAGCGCTCGAGCAGCGTCGCCAGCCGCACCAGCTGGTCGCGCGTGGCGCGCTCGTCGGGATCCTCGCGGAACACCTTGCCGTACCAGCGGAACGCGCCGTCGAGATCCTCGAGCTGCTCCTCATAGAGGCGCGCGATGCGCTTGGTCAGCCCCAGGCGGTTCCCGGGGTCGGCGGTGGCGTCGAGGCGGATCTCGGTGATGCGGATGAGGTTCGGCCAGTCCTGCCGCGCGATGTACACCGGCTCGAGGACCTCCGCCACCTGGAGGCGAACGCCGGCGTCGCCGAGGAACCGCTCCAGCGCGGCGATCGACCCGGCGTGCTGCGGATCGCCGCCCAGCGCCGCCTGGTAGTTGTCCACGGCCTTGTCGGGGTCGCTGAGCTTGGTCTCGTACAGCTCGCCCAGGCGGAAGCGCAGCGCCACCGCCTCGGAGATGTCCTCGGCGTAGCCCATCCGCCGCTCCAGCAGCTCCGACAGCTCGACCCAGCGCTCGCGCGCCGCGTACAGGCGCTCGAGCGCCTTGGTGGCCTCGGCGTCCGCGGGCAGGATCTCGAGGATCTCCTCCCACGCCGCGACCGACTCCTCGGTGCGGCCGAGCTTCTCCTCGGCGAGGACGGCGATCTCGGCCAGCGCGTCGCGCCGGACGTCGATGTCGTCCCCGGCCAGGTCGGCCTTGCGGTGGAGGATCTCGCGCAGCGGCTCGTGCTCGCCCGTCTGCCGGTACAGCGATTCGAGCGCCGACAGCGCGCGCAGGTCCTCCCGATTGGCGTCGAGGACGCGGCGGTAGTACTCGCGGGCCAGCGGCAGGTCGCCGAGCTTGCCGCGCGCCAGGTCGGCGGTGTCGAGGTAGAGGCGGCGTTGCAGCTCCCCGTCGAGGATCTGCGGCGCCAGCTCGCGGTAGAGCGCCAGGAGATCGCCGATGCGGTCGCGGGCGACGGCGAGCCGCTCGAGCGACGCGAGGTGGTCCTTGAGCTCCGGCTCGGCGAGCGCCTCGCGGGCGGCGCGGGCGTGGGCGTCGAGCGCTCCGTCGGGATCGCCGAGGAAGCGCTCGCGGATGTCGGCGACCTTGCGCAGGCGGGCGAGGCGCTCGCGCGGGTCGTCGACCGCCTTGGCCTCGAGCTCGTAGAGCTCGACCAGCTTGGCGTGGTCGCCGCGACCCTCGTAGATGGGTTGGAGGATCTCCGCCGCGCGGAGCTTCAGGTCGTCGTCGGCGAGGAACCGCTCGACCGAGGTAAGCGCCGCGTCGTGGCCGGGATCCTCGGCGACGATCTCGCGGAACCGTTCCAGCGCCTCGTCGGGGCGGCGCAGCTTGTGGAGCAGGAGCTGGCCCAGCTCGAACCGCAGCGCCGCCCGCTCGCGCGGGGTGTCGGCGTGCGCCAGGCGGCGCTCGTTGACGTCGAGGAGATCGGCCCAGCGCTCCCCCGCGCGGTACAGACGCGCCAGCTCGGCGAGCGTGTCCCGGTCGTCGGGCAGGAAGTCGAGGACCTCGAGGTAGGCGACGATCGCGTCCGCCGGCGCGCCGAGGTCCCTCTCCTGCAGGCCGGCGACGCGCCACAGGAGATCGCGCTTCTCCGCCGGCGCGGTGGCGAGCGCCACCCGGCGGTTGAGAGTGTCGATCAGCTCGCGCGCTTCACCGCGCCCGTAGTGCAGCCGCTCGAGCGCATCGAGCGCCTCGGTGCTGTCGGGGTCCTCGTGCAGGACCTCGCGCCAGGTGGCGACCGCCGCGGCGGAGTCCTCGATCTTCCCCTCCTGGATGCCGGCGGCACGCACCAGGTACGCGACGCGCCGCTCGGGCGTGTCCGCCCACTCGGCCTGGCGGCGCAGGATGTCGATCAGCTGGGGCCACGCCTCCTCCTCGGCGTAGAGCCGCTCCAGCGCCTCGGCGGCCGGGGTCGCCCGGGCACGGTTCTGCGGGTCGACGTCGATGAGGCGCCGGTACGCCGCGGTGGCCCGCCGGGCGTCGCCGAGCCGCCCGTCGTAGATGCGGCCGAGGTCGCTGAGGAGCGTGGCGCGCGCGGCGACGTCGCCCTCGCGCGCGGCGGCCTGCTCCAGCGTCGCCGCGGCGTCGTTCCACCGGTCGAGCGCCCCCGCCAGCCGCTCCATGCTCTCTCGCGCGCGCGCGTCGGTGGGATCGGTGACGACCGCCTCGCGCCAGCTCGCGAACGCGGCGGCGTCGTCGCCGAGCCGCTCCTCCTGGATCGTGGCGACGCGCGCCAAGAGCTCGACCGCGTCGGCGGGACTGCGCGCGAACTCGCGCTCGCCCTCGAGCATGCGGATCTGCGCCGCCCACTGGCCGTCCGTGTGGTACTTGGGACCGAGCATGCGCGCGATGCGCAGCCGCAGCTGGGCGTTCGCGAACAACGCCTCGAGCAGCGCGCGCGCGCCGGCGTGGCGCGGATCGCGCGCCAGGACCTCCTCGGCGAGATCGACCGCCCCGTGCGGGTCGCCCAGCCGCGCCGCGCGCAGCTCCGCCCGCCGGAACGTGAGCTCGAGGACGTCGCGCTCGTCCTTGATCTGGCCGAGCTCGCGCGCGAGCAGGGCCTCGAGCTCGGGCCATTTCTCGGCGCGGTCGTACAGCCGCTCCAGCGCCCTGTAGGCGCGCACCGAGGTAGGGTCGAGGTCGAGGACGCGCCGGTAGGCGTCCACGGCGCCGTCGGCGTTGTCGAGCACGCCCTCATAGAGGTCGCAGATGCCGAGGAGGATGTCGCGCTTGCGCGTGTCGCCCGTCGCGTGGGCGACGCGCTGCTCGAGGACGCCGCGCAGATCGTCCCATCGCTCGGAGTCGCGGACGAGCCGCTCCAGTGCGGCATACGCGCGCTCGTCGCCGGGGTGGGTCGCCAGCACGCGCCGCCACGCGCCCTCGGCTTCCTTGGGCTTCTCGAGGCGCTCGTAGATCTCGGCCAGCTCGGCGGCGATGTCGCGGCGGACGCGGTCGTCGATCGTCGGTGGCGTCGGTGGCGTCGGTGTCGTCGGTGGCGTCGGTGGCGTCGGTGGCGTCGGCGGCGTCGGCGGCGTCGGCGGTTGGGCGGGCGGCGGGGCCGCCAGCGCCCGCTCGAGCTGGGCGGCGAAGTCGTCGAGCGCCATGAGCTCGGCGGCGAGCGACGCCATCTCGCGCCGGTTGTCGGCGTCATCGGGCGCGGCCTGGAAGACGCGGCCGGCGGCCTCGTAGCCGTTCAGCGGATCGCGCAGGCGGCGGGCGTAGAGCGCGGACAGGCGGCGATCGAGCGCGAGCCGCGCGCGCGCGTCCGGCTCGGCCTCGCGCAGGATCTCCAGCGTCTGCGCCAGGCGCGCCGCCGATTCGGCGTCGGTGTCGGCGCTGCGGTCGTAGACCGGCGCGAGGAGGCGCGCCACCTCCACCCGCTCCTCCGAGCCCTGGGCGAGGAACCTCTCCAGCGCCGCGTGCACCTGCCGGTTCGTCGGCTGGACCTGCAGCGCGGCCACGTAGCGGTCGAGGCCCTTGCGCCGGTCGGCGAGCTTGTCCTCGTAGAGCGGCCCCAGGCGGAGGAACAGCGCCACGCGCGCCTCCGGCTCGGGCGTCTCCGCCAGCTCGCGCTCGAGCGCGCGCGCCAGGCCGGCCGGGTCGGCCCGCCCGGCCTGGACCTTCACCAGCGCGCGGATCGCGCGCTGCGACCTCGGCTCCATCTCGAGGATCTTCTCGTACGTGCGCGCCGCGGACTCGAGGTTCCCCGCGCGATCCTCGTCGATGAACGCGATCTTGTAGAGGAGCTCGAGCTTCCTGTCCTTCTCCTTCTCCAGCTCGGCGCGGCGGCGGTAGATGGCCAGGAGGTCCCCCCACCGCCCCTGCTGCGTCGCCAGATCCTCGAGCGCCGACATCGCCTCCGGGTCGTCGGGGGCGAGATCCATGACTTCGGCCCAGGCGGCGCGCGCGTCGTCGATCTTGTGCAGCCGGACCGCGCGGATCCGACCGAGCTCGCGCAGGAGGCGCAGCCGCTCCGCCGCCCCCACCCCGGGCGCGGCGAGACGACGCTCGAGGACGCCAGCCACGTCGCCCCACGCGTCCGCGTCGGCGCCGAGGCGCTCGAGGTCGCGCAGGAGCTTGTCGTCGTCGGCGAGGCCGTTCGCCGTGGCGAGCTCGTAGGCGCGCGCCGCCCACTGGAACGCCAGCGCCTTGGAGCCGAGCTTCTCCTCGCCCAGCTTGCGGATCTCGAGTTGAAGCGCCAGCTTGTCCGCCGGCGACTGCGCGTGGGCCAGGAGGACCTCGTAGGTGCCCAGGAGGCGCGCCCACTTTTCCGCCTTGCGGTAGATGGGGACGAGCGCGCGCGCCGCGTCGAGGTTCTGCGGATCGATGGCCAGGATGCGCTCGTAGGCGCGGACCGCCTTCTCCGGCGCGCCGAGCTTGGTGCCGGCGAGCCGCGCGATCCGCCCCAGGACGTCGAGCTTGCGCGCCGGCTCGGGGGCGCGGTCGGCGACGGCGTGCAGCACCTCGATGAGGTCGTCCCACGCGCCGATCGATAGATACAGCTCCTCGAGCGCGTCGAGGTTGCCCATCTGCGCGTAGAGGTCGCGCAGCACGCGCACGGCCTTGGGGTGGCCGGGCTGGACCTTCAGCACCTCCGACAGCGTCGCGGCGGCGAGCCCCGGTGCGGCCAGCCGGTCGGCGTAGAGGGCACCTAGCTTCTCGAGGAGCGCCACCTGCGCGCGCGGCTCGGTCTCGATGTCGCGCTGGCGATGGAGGATCTCCGCCAGCGCGGCGAAGCGCTTCTCCTTCTCGTAGAGGCTGGCCAGCGCCGCCAGGGCCTCGGGGTCGCGCGCGTTCCGCTCGAGGACGCGGTTCCACACCGCGATCGAGGCGCGCAGGTCGCCGAGCTTGTCCGACGCCAGGCGGGCCATGTCCGCCAGGTGCGCACGGCGCGCGTCGTCGGGGAGCGCATCGAGCTCGCGCGCCATGAGGTCGAGGAGCGCGCGCCATTGCCGCCGCTTGGAGTAGATCTCCTTCAGCTTGGCCAGCGCCGGGGCGTCGCCCGGCTCGAGCGCGAGCAGGTCCTCCAGCGGCTTGACCGCCTGGGCCTGGTTGCCGAACCGGTCGGTCCACAGCGCGGCGACGCGGCGGAGCAGCGCCGCGCGCGTCGTCGGCTCGACGCCGGGCGCGTCGGCCTTGCGCTGAAGCACCGTGATGAGGTCGTTCCACCGGCCGAGCTGCTCGTATTTCTGCGCCAGCGCGTCGAGCGCGGGCACGTGTTCGGGCGCGAGCGCGAGGATCGAGTTGTAGGTGTTGATGACCATCACGTCGAGGTTGAGGCGGTCGCGGTAGATGGCGACGACGTCCATGAGCCGGTCGACGCGCTCCCCCTTGCGCTCGACGGGAATCTGCTCCACCTCCTCCTTGAGCAGCTCGAGCAGGGCGTTCCACTTCTCGGTCTTGAGGTACAGGCGCTTGAGCGCGCCGCGCGCCTCCGCGCTCCGGGGGTCCTGGCGGAGGATCGCCTTCCACGAATCGATGGCCTTCTCGGGGTTGCCGACCTCGCTCTCGGCGAGCGACGCGACCTCGGCCGCGAGCCCCCTGCGCCGCGCGGGCTCCTTCTCTCCCTTGACCGCCTGCTGCAGGACGCCCAGGAGCTTCTGCCCCTCGCCGCGGTCGCGGTGGTAGGCGCGGTAGAAATCGACCATCGCCGGGTGCGACGCGTCGAGCTTGCGGATGCGGCGGAAGAACTCCTCGGCGGCGTCCATCTGGCCGAGGCGCTTCCAGTAGATCATGGCGATCTGCAGGTACAGCCCGAGCTCCTCCTGCGGCTGGGGCTGCTTCTGCCGCGCCTTGAGCGCGCCCTCGTACACCTTGACGAGCGCCGACCAGTTCTCCGCGGCGGTGTGCGCGTCGATGAGCACCGCCAGCGCGCGCGGGTGCGCCGGCTCGACGGCGAGGATCTTGTTCATCGCGTCCGCGGCGGCGTCGGGCCGGTCCAGCCGCGCCCGGGTCACGTCGGCCAGGGCGAGCAGCGCCTGCACGCGCTCTTCCTTCGACGCCGCGGCGTCGACGCGCTGCGACAGGAGCTCGGCGACCTCCGCCCAGCGGCCGGCCTTGCGCAGGAGGCGTTCGAGGTGCGCGTTGGCGAGGCGGTTGCGCGGCTCGACCTCGAGCGCCTTGCGCAAGTACGTCTCCACCTCGGGCGCGTCGGGCTGGTTGCGCGCGTAGCTCTCGGCCACGGACAGATAGAGGCGCGTGGACAGCTGCCGGTCGGTGGATACGCGCGCCTCTTCCAGGTATTTCTTGACGATTTTCTGCCAGTTGGCGCGGACGAGCCCGATGTGGGCGAGGAGCTCCTGCGCGCCGCTGCGGATGCGCTGCGACCGCTCGTCGGTGGGATCGCCGTCCTCGGGGATGAGCTCGAGCACGCGCTGCAGGCACTCGGTCGCCTCGGTCTCGTCGAAGAGCTCCTCGTAGAGGAGGCGGCCCTTCTCGAGGAGGAGGTCGGCGCGGCGGTCGCGATCGGCGACGGCCGCGAGCTCCACGTCGTACAGCCGCGCCACGAGCTCCATCTCGCCCCGTTCGCGGAACGTCCGGCGCGCCTCGTCGAGCGCGTGCGCGGCGTTCGGCTGGGCGAGCCCGCCCTTGTCTCCTCCGGCCGCCGCCAGGCGGACCAGGGCGGACAGCGCCTGGGCGTTGTGGGGATCTCCGTCGAGGGTGCTGAGGTGCTCCGTGTAGTCGGCCATCGCGCGCTCGTGAGGGGGACCGCGGGGCGATGGTAGCTCGCAACTCGGGGATTTCACAAGAGCCGTCGAGAGTTAAGATGCGTGGCATGCCGGAAGGGGTTGACGGGGATGTCGTGGCGATCGCGGGGGCGGGGCTCTCCGGGCTCGCCGCCGCGCGGAAGCTCCACGACGCGGGAACACGCGTGGTCGTGCTGGAGGCGCGCGATCGGGTGGGTGGCCGCAGCTACACGGTCCCGTTCGGCGGCACGCCCGTCGACGTCGGCGGACAGTGGATCGGCCCGACGCAGGATCGGGCCATCGCGCTCGCCAGGGAGCTCGGCGTCGCGACCTTTCCGCAGCACCACGTGGGCAGGCGCCTTCTCGAGCTCGACGGAAAGGTAAAGGAGTACCGCGGGACGATCCCCAAGATCCCCATCCTCCACTCGATCGAGGCCGGCATCACGCTGGCCCGGATCGAGCTCCTCACCCGCCGGGTGTCCGCCGAGGAGCCGTGGAAGGGCGCGGAGTGGGACCGCCAGTCGCTCGCCGACTGGATCGACGGGCACGTCCGCACCTCGTCGGCCAAGAAGCTCCTGGGCATCGGCACCAACATGATCTTCGGCGCCGAGCCCAGGGACATCTCGTTCCTCTTCTTCCTCTTCTACCTGCGCGCCGGCGGCGGATTCACCCGGCTCGCCGAGGTGCGCAACGGCGCCCAGCAAGACAGGTTCGTCGGCGGGGCGCAGGAGCTGTCGCGGCGCCTCGCGGCGAAGCTCGGCGACACGGTGCAGCTGGGCTTTCCGGTGCGGCGCGTCGAGCAGGACGCGGAGGGAGTCACTCTCGCCGGCCCGGCGGGGAGCGTGCGCGCCCGGCGGGCGATCCTCGCGCTGGCGCCGGCCATGCTGGACAAGATCGCGTTCGCGCCGGATCTGCCGGCCGAGCGGCAGGACCTGCACCGGAGCATGCCGATGGGCTCGGCGATGAAGTGCATCGTCGCCTACGACCGCGCATTCTGGCGCGAGCGCGGGCTCACCGGCGAGGCGCTGTCCGACGTCGGGCCATGCCGCGCGTTCTTCGACGACTGCGCGGCCGACGGCTCGCACCCGGCGCTCCTCGGCTTCGTCACGGCCGACGCCGCGAAGGAGCTCGGGCGCCGGCCCGCCGACGAGCGGCGCGCCGCCGTCACGGCCCAGCTGGTGCGGATCTTCGGGCCGGACGCGGCCAGGCCCGCCGATTACCTCGACCACGACTGGACGCGGGAGGAGTGGAGCGGCGGGTGCTACGTGGGGCTCATGGCGCCCGGGACGATGACGCGCGTCGGGCGGGCGTTGCGCGCGCCGGTCGGGCGGCTGCACTTTGCCGGCACCGAGACGGCGACGCGGTGGGTGGGATATTTCGACGGTGCGATCGAGGCGGGCGAGCGCGCGGCCGCCGAGGTGCTCGAGGCCTGACTACCGGTCGTCGTCCCCGTGCTTGTCGCGCTTGCGCTCCTCCTTGCGCTCGCGCTTCTGGTCCTTTTTCTCCTCCTTCCGGTCGCGCCGCTCCTCCTTCGCGGCCTCGCGCATCTCGTGCCGCTCCTCTTTCGCGGCCTCACGCGCCTCCTTGTTGGCCTCGCGCGCGTCGCGCCGCTCCTCCTTGGCCGCCTCCTTTTGCTCCTTCCACGCCTCATGGGCCTCCTCGCGCGCCTCGCGCCGCGCCTCGGCGGCCTCCCAGCGTCCCGGGTTCCAGCGCCAGCGCGACCCCGCCCGCTCCCACCGCCCCTGCACGTAGATGAAGTTCGGCCGCGCGGACTCCCAGCGGCCGTCGACCCAGTCCCAGCGATTGCCGTGACGGACCCAGTAGCCCTCAATCCACACGTAGCCGGGGCGATTCTCCACGACCACCGTTCTTGGGGGAGGCGGGGCCACGTCCGTCTCGGCGACGATGGTGCCTTCCCCGCCGACCAGACAGCCGCCCAGCGACCCGGCGGCGAGCATCAGCGCAAGACCAGTGACAAGTGCTCGTTGCATGGACATGTAGTACCCCAACTACAAGCCGCGTGCCCGTTCGGCGGGATGTGATTTCGCGGGGTTGGCCGGGCGAACCGGAGCAGTTTTGCGCCGCGCGGAAGTTTGGGCGCCTCAGAAGCCGTTCGCGGCGGGGTTCAGCGCGGCGTCGATCGCGCCCCCCTGCTCGACAACGTCGAACGTGCTGAACCCCGCGCCCTGCGAGAACTCGCCGAGCCACAGCGGCTTGTGCTGCGTCGGGACATTCGACAGCTCGCTCGACTCGACGTCGAAATTCAGCGAGTACGGGCCGCCCGTCGGCGGCGGCGCGAGACGCGGCAGGCGACGCCCGACGACACGTGACGACACTGTCGCGGGACGGTCCCTTGCGGTAGACTCCTGAGGGCGTGGCCATCGTCTATGCGGTAACCCCGTGGGTGCGTGCTGCCCTGGCGGACCACGAGCTTGTCCCCGAGCCGCGCGCGACGGTGGACTGCGCGGTGATCGCCGCCGCGGATCTCGGCGCGCTCCGCGGGCGCTTCGCCACCGTCCCGGTCGTCCTCGTCGGGGCGGCCGACGTCGCCGCGCTGTCGGCCGCGCTGGGCGACGGGGCGGTGTTCGGCCACGTCCTCGACGGGGACGCCTCCGCCCTGCGCGTCGCCGTGGCGCGCGCGCTCCTCGCGCGCACGCAGGCCGAGCGGCGCGTCCTGGACGAGCGGCGGCGCATGACGCTCATGGTCGAGTCGATGGCCGACGGCGTGATCATGACCGACGAGCGCATCGAGGTGTTCCTCATCAACCCGTCGGCGCGGCGGCTCCTGGGCGTCGAGACGGGCGTCGCGGTCACCGCCAAGTATCTGAAGGAGAAGCTGGGCTTCTACCCGTTCGACCTGGTGGCGCGCGCGCACTCCGCCCGCGAGGAGCTCAAGGTCGGCGACAAGACGCTCCACTCCATCGTGTCGCCCATGCCCGACGGCGGCGTGGTGGTGGTGCTGCGCGACATCACCGAATGGAAGGAGCTCGAGCAGCGCAAGGAGGAGTTCGTCTCCGTCGTGTCGCACGAGCTGCGCACGCCGCTCACTTCGATCGCCGGCGCGCTCGACATCGTGCTCCAGTCCTACGTCGGCGGCCTGTCCGACAAGCAGCGCCTCTACCTCAGCCTCGCGCGCGACTCGTGCACCAAGCTCCACGTCATCGTCAACGACCTCCTCGACGTGGCCCGCTTCGAGCAGGGAAAGATGTCGATGCGCTTCTCCCCGCTCGCGCTGGACCAGGCCGTGGAGGACTGCGTGGACCGCTTCCGCGCGTCGGCGGAGGCCAAGACCATCAGCTTCGGCTTCCGCCGATCGGGCGAGGTGCGCATCGTCGGCGATGCGGACCGGCTGGCGCAGGTGATGAACAACCTCCTGTCGAACGCGATCAAGTTCACGCCCGAAGGCGGGCGCATCGAGGTCGAGGTGTTCGGGCCCGGATTCGCCGCCACGCACGTCGGCGTGTCGGTGTGGAACAACGGCGAGCCGATCCCCGAGGCCGCGCGCGAGCGCGTGTTCGACAAGTTCGAGCAGGTGGCGGCGACGACGACGCGGCGCGTGGGCGGCACCGGCCTGGGCCTGGCGATCTCGCGCGCCATCGTCGAGGGGCACGGCGGCAAGATCTGGGTCGAGCAGGCGCCCGTCGGCACCAAGTTCGTGTTCACCCTGCCGGCGGCGCCGGTCGAGGGGCAGTCGCCGCCCGAGCCGGCGCCCGAGGCGCCCGAGCCGGCGGCGCAGGTGCTCGTCATCGCCGAGGACCTCGCCGCCGCCTACGTCATCAAGGGCGTGCTCATGGCGGGCGGCCACCGCGTCCAGGTGGCCGCCGACGCCGACGACGCGCTGGCGTGGGCGCGCGAGCGCAAGCCCCAGCTGGTCGTGGTGGACCTGGGCCTGACCGGCGCCGACGCGGCGGCGGTGGTGGAGATCGTCAAGCACGATCCGGAGACGCGCAAGTGCGCGGTCGTGGCCGTTGGCGAGCGCCGCGGGCTGCTCCACGGCGCCGACGCGACGTTCCCCAAGCCGGTGGACGTCGACAAGTTCCGCGAGACGTGCGCGCGCATCCTGCGCGAGCGATCGCGCGACGCGTCGGTCAAGGTGCTGGTGGTCGACGACGACATCGGCATCCGCATGATCTGCCGCGAGGTCCTCGAGAAGGCCGGCTACGCCGTGCGCGAGGCGGTGAACGGTCGGGCCGCGCTCGCCGAGGCCAAGCGCTTCCGCCCCGACCTGATGCTCCTCGACGTGATGATGCCCGACCTCGATGGGTTCGCGACCGCGCGGGCGTTCCGCGCCGACCCCGATGGGCAGCTCACGCCCGTCATCTTCGTGTCGGCGCGGGGGCAGACCGCCGACAAGGTGCGCGCGTTCAAGCTGGGGGCGGAGGACTACCTGGTCAAGCCGTTCGACTCGCAGGAGCTGCTGGCGCGCGTGGAGAAGGCGCTGCTCCGGCGCGAGCGCGAGCTCGGCGCGTCGCCGACGACGATGCTCCCCGGCGGCAACACGATCGAGGTGGAGATCGAGCGCCGGCTGGGCGAGGGGCGCGAGATGGCGTTCGGCTACGTCGACCTCGACAACCTGAAGGCGTTCAACGACTACTACGGCATCGCGCGCGCCGACGGCGTCATCCGCCAGCTCGGCGACCTCCTGCGCGAGGTGATGGCGCGCGAGGGCGCGCCGGGGGACTTCCTCGGGCACGTCGCCGGCGACGACTTCGTATTCATCACCACGCCGGACCGCGTGGACGCCGTGGGGCGGACGCTCTGCCAGACGTTCGATCGGCTGATGCCGCTCTACTACTCCAAGCCGGATCGCGATCGCGGCTACATCGAGACGTGGGACCGCTACGGGGTGCTGCGGCGGTTCCCCATCATGACGGTGTCGGTCGCGGCGCTGACCACGCGCGGCGGCTCGTTCCGGACGTACGCCGAGCTCGCCGCCGCGGCGGCCGAGGCCAAGAAACGCGCCAAGGCGATCGAGGGCTCGTCGTTCGTGCGCGACGCCTGGGTGATCCACGGCAAGGAGCGCGCGGCTTGAGCGAGCGAGCGCCGGCGCGGAGTGAGGCGCCCCTGAAGCGAGGCGCAGCCGAGCGACCCGGCGCCCCGCGCCGGCGCGAGCGAGCGGTGCAATAGTGAGTTGGTCGGTCTGTCTGGCCCTCGCCGCGCTCGTCGCGTGCGGCAAGAAGGCCTCTCCCAGCGACGCGCCGCCGGTGCCGAGCGCCGACGAGTGCCGCGCCGCGATCGCGAACCTGGCGCGGCTCACGCCCGGCTCCGCGGCGGAGGGCGACCTCGACGAATGCCTCAGGCTGCCGCGGCCGGCGGTCCTGTGCATGGCCGCCGCGAAGGCCCCCGCCGACGCCGAGGCGTGCGTGCGCGCGTACGGGCAGTCGCGTTTCGGCAAGGGGGGCAACGCGCCGGCCCAGCCGATCGGGGAGCCCGAGGTCGGCGCCGAGGAGTGCCGGACTGCGGCGACAGCGGCCAAGAAGCTCCGCCCCGAGATCAAGGAGAGCGTGACCGACCTCGTCGACGAGTGCGTGCGCTCGGCGACCAAGGGGGACGTGAAGTGCCTGATGGCGGCCAGGACCGCCGACGAGGCGAAGCGGTGCGGCTTGTTCGGGCTGGAGTAGCCGCGGTCGTCGTCGCGTGCGCCTGCGCGCGCCCGCCGCCCCCTCCCCCCGTCCCCGTCGCGCCGACGCGGCCGACGGCGGAGGCGTGCGGGCGGGCGGTGGATCGCCTGGCGGCCGAGCGGGGCCTCGAGCCCACGCCGGAGGAGCGTGAGTCCCTGCTAGCGGACTGCCTCGCCGCGGCCGCCCCGGCCGATGTAGAGTGCGTGCTCTCGCGATGCGAACGCTGATCGTCTTTGTGTGTCTGGGGTGCGCGTGCAGCAAGACCGGCAAGCATCAGGCGGCGGCGGACGCGCCGGCCGCGGTCCCCGATGCGGCGCCCGCCGTCCAGCTCCGCCCCCGTCCCGGCGGGCCCACCATCGAGGCCTGCCGGGCCGCCGCGGACCACCTGGCGACGTTGATCGTCGACTCGGCGGTGGGCGCGACGAACGAGGAGCGCGCCTACGTCGAGAGCGTCCTGGCGGAGAACCGCGGCCGGACCCTCGCCGTGTGCGTCGAGGTGGCGGTCCCCAAGGAAGTCGAGTGCATGCAGGCGGCGAAGGATTTCGTGACGCTGGCCTCGTGCGAGCGGTTCCGGCGCGAGCTGCCCAAGGACCTGCTCAACCGCACCGAGCCGACCCTGGCCGACTGCGAGCGTTTCTTCGATCGCCTGCGCCAGTTCCGCATCGAGGAGGGGGCCGATCCCGACGAGATCGACAAGTCGCGCGACCAGGCCGTGCGCGCGTGCCAGGAGAAGGCCAAGGTCGGCACCCTGGCGTGCTTCATCGCGTCGCCCACGTACGCGCAGGCGCGAAGCTGCCCCTGACCTCGTGCGCGAGCCGGCCCGGTCCTCGTTCTCGACGCGGGCCGCCCACTCGAGATCGGCACGCCCCAGGATGGGCTCCGATCCGCCTTCGGCCACGACGCGGAACGCCGCGCGCGCCAGGGCGCGCTGGACGTGCGCCCCCTCCATCTCGAAGTCGGTGCTGAGCCGCGCGAGGTCGACGTCGTCGGCCAGCCGTGCTCCGCGCGGCAGCAGATGCCGCCACAGCGCGAGGCGTTGCGCCTCATCCGCCTTCGCGAAGCGCACCCGGCTGGTGATGCGGCGCTGGACGAGCGCTTGCCGAACAGCGAATCCTGCGTCACGCGAGCAAAAACTCGCAACCCGCCGCGCGGCGGGCGATAATCGTGTCGCGTCATGCCCCCCATACCAGGTCTGCGCGTCGTTCGTTCTCCCATCCACGGATACGGAGTTCTCGCCGGGCGCGACTTCGACGAAGGTGAGCTGATCGCGGAGGTGGACGGCATCCTCTTCCGGATCGAAGAGCTCGACGACGACCGCTATGCGCTGTGGCTCGACGACGGCTGGTACCTCGATATGCTCGACCAGACGCGCTGGATCAACCACTCGTGCGATCCCAACGCGTGGATCGACGGCGGCTTCCGCGAGGACGGCAGCGCGTGGGCGCAGATCATCGCGCTGCGCCCGATCCGCGCCGGCGAGGAGCTCACGTACGACTACGCGTTCCACGCCGAGCTGGCCGAGCCGTGCGCCTGCGGCGCCAAGACCTGCCGCGGATGGATCGTCGACGTGGACGAGCTGCCCCGGTTGTCGGCGCTGCTGGGCGAGCGGCGCGTCAGCGCCGCCGCCGCCGTCGAAGGCTGACGGCCGCGACGAGCACGAGCAGCGCCCGCGCACGCGAGCCACGCCAGACGTCTCACTAAAGGATGCCCTCGGCGATGAGGTGCTCGGCGCACAGGATGCAGCCCTTGGCCGCGCCCATCTTGGTGTTGTGCGACACGAGGAGGTACTTCCATCCGTTGTCGAGCGCCGCGTCGGGGCGGAGGCGCCCGACCACGGTCGCCATGCCGTCCTCGGTGTCGCGGTCGAGCCGAACCTGCGGGCGGTAGGGATCGTCGTGCACGTGGATGAGGTGGCGCGGCGCGGACGCGTAGCCGCGCGCGCAGAAGTCGGCGCCGAACGCGCGCCACGCCGCCACGATGTCCTCCGCCGCGGCCGGCCGCCCGAGCTCGACGAACACGCTCTCGGTGTGGCCCTCGAGCACCGGGACGCGGGTGCAGGTGCAGGACAGCGGGAACGCCGCCGGCTCGATCTCCTCGCCGGCCATCGCGCCGAGGATCTTGCGCGTCTCCCGGTCGACCTTTTCCTCCTCCTTGGCGATGTAGGGGATGATGTTGTCGACGATGTCGAGCGCGGCCACGCCGGGCGACTTGCCCGCGCCGGAGACCGCCTGCATCGACGTCATGAGCACGCGCCGGACGCCGAACGCCCGCTGCAGCGGCGCGAGCGTGATGACGAGGCCGGTGGCGGTGCAGTTGGGGTTCGGCGCGATGAAGCCGTTCCACCCGCGCCGGCGCCGCTGCACGGCGATGAGCGCGGCATGGTCCATGTTGACGCCGGGCACGAGGACCGGCACGTCCGGCTCGTAGCGGAACGCCGACGCCGTGGACAGCACGGCGGCGTGCGCGGCATAGCGCGGCTCGAGCTCGCGCGCCGGCTCGGCCTCGAGCGCCGAGAACACGATCGCCAGGCCGCGCGCGTCGAGGGACGCGGCGTCCTCGACCGTCATGTCGGCGTAGCCCGCCGGCATCCGGCCGGCCGCGGTCCACGCGCCGCGGATCGCCTCCGCGTAGGGTTTCCCCGCCGAGCGATGCGACGCCGCCAGCTTGACCAGCTCGAGCTGGGGGTGACCATCCAACGCTGCCAGAAACTGTTGTCCCGCGAGGCCGGTGGCGCCGACCACCGCGACTGGTATCTTTGAGGCCATTCGGAACGATATGGCACGCCCACACGCGGGCGGTCAAGAAACGTCGGACCGGACGCGTAACATCGTCCTTGCATGCCACCAAGTCTCGTTGCATGTTCGCCAACCATGGCCGAAACGGCTGACCCTGGGCTGCGCGCCGAGGCGCTGTCCCGCGAGCTCTACGAGAAGGCGAGCGGGCGCTTCGGCATCAGCGCGTTCCGCCCCGGTCAGGAGCTCACGATCAGGAACGTCCTCGACGGGCAGGACACGCTCGCGATCATGCCCACCGGCGGCGGCAAGTCGCTGTGCTATCAGCTCCCCGCGCTCGAGCTCCCCGGCACCACGCTGGTGGTGTCGCCGCTCATCGCGCTGATGAAGGACCAGCACGACAAGCTCGAGGTGCTCGGGGTGGAGGTCCTGCGCCTCGACTCCACGCTCGGGCCGCGCGAGGAGGCGGCGGCGCTGGCCCGGCTGCGCGAGCCGCGTCCGTGCATCGCGTACGTCACGCCGGAGCGCCTGGGCGACCCGGCGTTCCGCACCTCTCTCGCCGAGGTGAACGTCGCGCTGTTCGTGGTCGATGAGGCGCACTGCATCTCGCAGTGGGGGCACGACTTCCGCCCCGCGTACCTGGGGCTGGGGAGCGCGATCGGTGATTTGGGTCACCCCACGGTGCTCGCGCTCACCGCCACCGCCCCGCCGCGCGTCAAGGACGACATCCTCGCCCAGCTCGAGATGCCGGAGGCCGCGGTGGTCGACGTCGGGCTCCACCGCCCCAACCTGCGCTACCACGTCATCCGCGCGTCGACGGAGCGGAAGAAGCGCGCGGTGCTGGTGCGCCTCCTGGAGAAGTGCCGCGGCTGCGGCATCATCTACGCGGCCACCGTCAAGAACGTCGAGGCGATCGCCAGCTTCCTGGGCAAGAACGGGATCGACGCCGGCAAGTACCACGGCCGCATGCGCGCGCGAGAGCGCGAGCGGGCGCAGGCCGCATTCATGGAGCGGGGCGAGCCGCGCGTGATGGTGGCGACGAACGCGTTCGGCCTGGGCGTGGACAAGCAGGACATCCGCTTCGTGATCCACTACAACTTTCCCGGCTCGCTGGAGGCGTACTACCAGGAGGCGGGGCGCGCCGGGCGCGACGGCAAGCCGGCGAACTGCATCCTCCTGTACCAGCCCGACGACAAGCGCATCCAGAGCTTCTTCCTGGGCGGGCGGTATCCCACGCCCGACCAGACGAAGTCGGTGTCGGTGTCGCTGCGCCAGCTCGCGGAGCGGCTGGGGCGTGCGCCGGCGCTGCGCGAGATCGCCGAGCAGGCCGACGTGCCGTTGAAGAAGACGCGGGTCGTGCTGTCGTTCCTCAAGGACGGCGGCTACGCGACGGAGGTGGGCGGCATGAGCTTCGCCCCGGCGTCGGACGAGCCGCCGGATCTGACGGCGCTGGGGCGCGCGGCCCAGCGCTACGCGCAGAAGCGCACCCAGGACCGCGCCCGGCTGGAGTCGATGCTCCGCTACGCGCAGTCGCATCTCTGCCGGAACAAGCTGCTGTTCGCCTATTTCGGCTACGCCGAGGACGCGGCCGAGCCGTGCGGAACCTGCGACAACTGCGTGCACGCGCGCGAGGAGCAGGAGGCGCAGCGCGTCGCGGAGGAGTCGGCGCGGCGGCGCAGCCGCGAGCCGGCCCCCGTGGCGATGCCCGCGCACGTGACCTCGCCGGAGACGCTGTCGCAGGAGCGGCGCCAGCTGCTCGAGCAAGCGATCTCGCGCCGTCGCGCGCGCATGACGCGCGCGCGGGCGCTGCGGGTGGAGCGCTCCGCCGCGCTGGCGGTGCCGCGCGCCGGCTTCGCCGCCGGCGATCTCGTCCGCCACCCCGTATGGGGGGAGGGCGAGGTCATGAGCGTCGCCGGCGACACCATTGGCGCGTTCTTCCCCGCCCACGGCGAGAAGCTCCTGAAGGCGAAGTTTCTGGAGAAGATCGGGGAGGCGTAGGCGCCCCCGCCCCCCACCGCCTCCGGCTTGACTGACCATTCATCGCAAAAGTCCCTGCTCGCGAAGCTTTCTGAAGAGCTCGGCCGCGAAGAGCACTTTCTCGAGGCCGCGGGAAATTGTCGTTGCACCCGGATGAGGGTTTCGTCGGCCGCCGACATAACCACCGAGGTCTGCGATCCAGCGGACGACCTCCTGCAGCGACAGGTCACGGTGGGCAATTAGTTTTTC
>DATFWE010000029.1:0-2340 GCA_035259575.1 Haliangiales bacterium | reverse complement strand
TCCGCTCGCACTCGATCAGCCGGTGATCCACGTCAGCTGGTACGAGGCCGACGCGTACGCCCGCTGGGCCGGCAAGAGACTCCCCACCGAGTCGGAGTGGGAGAAGGCCGCAGCCTGGGACCTCGAGCGCGGAACCGCCCGGCGCCATCCCTGGGGCGACGCCGCCCCCACGCCGGACCTCGCCAATCTCGACCAGACCACCTTCTCGCCCGCCGCGATCGGCGCATATCCGCGGGGCGTCAGCTACTTCGGCTGCCATCAGATGCTGGGCGACGTGTGGGAGTGGACCGCGAGCGACTTCGAGCCCCATCCGGGCTTCGTCGCGTTCCCGTACCCGGAGTACTCCGAGGTCCACTTTCACAAGGGGTACAAGGTCCTGCGCGGCGGGTCGTGGGCCACGCAGCCGCTCGTCGCTCGCAACACGTTCCGCAACTGGGACCTGCCACAGCGCCGCCAGATCTTCGCCGGCTTCCGCTGTGCCCGCGACGCCTGAGGCGCTGCGCGCGGCGCTCGGGGCGCTGATCGTCACCATCGACGAGTCGGGCGCCGACGTGGGAGCGGTGGAGGCCCCCTCGTATCCCGACGGGCCACGGCCGAGCTCGGTGATCACGCTCCGCGGCGCCGGCGTCGTCGGGCGCGGCGAGCACGTCGGCTGGACCGAGGCGGCCCATGTCGCCTGCCGCGACCGCACGCTCCCGTGCGTCCCGCGCGGCCGCTGGGAGCTCGCCGCCTGGAGCGCCTCGCTGGCAACGGTGGTCGACGGGCCATACGAGCGCGCCGCGCTGGAAGCGGCCGCCATCGATCTGGCGCTGCGCCAGCACGGTCTCACGCTCTTTCGGCTGGCCGGCCAGGCGCCACGCCCCGTCCGCTACGTCGTCTCGTTCGGGCAGGTCGCCGATCCCGCAGCGGAGGCCAGCAAACAGGGCGACGTCGAGCTCAAGGTCGATGCCGATCCGGCATGGTCCGACGCGACCTTCGACGCCCTGGCCGGGGCCGGGCGCATCGCCGTTCTCGACTGGAAGAACGGCGGCGCCCGGATCGATCACGAGCGAGCGCACCGCGTCCTGCCCGACGCGCTGATCGAAGATCCGTGCTGGGACGCGGCGCCCTGGTCGAACGGGGTGACCCGCCGGCTCGCCGCCGACGCGCCACTCACCGGCGCGGAGGAGGTCCATCGCCTCCCGGTCCGGCCCGCGGCCGCGAACATCAAGCCCGCGCGCATGGGCGGAGTCCTCGAAGCGCTCGCGGGTGTGGCGGCTTGCCAGAAGCTCGGGATCGCTGTCTACCTGGGCGGCATGTTCGAGGTCGACATCGGTCGCCGCCAGCTCCAGGCGCTCGCCGCCCTTCTCTGCCCTGACGCTCCAAACGACGTGGCGCCCATCGGCCGCGCGGGCGAGAGGCCGGACCGTCCAGCGCGCATCCGGGTGGACCCCGACACCGCCGGTTTCGGCGCATGAGCGGAGCCGCCTTCGTCGAGTACGACGGCGCCTCGGTGCACACCTCGTCCGCGCGCCCGATCCTCGACCGCCTCACCTTGAGTGTCGCGGAAGGCGAGGTCCTGGCGCTGATCGGACGCAGCGGCTCGGGAAAGACGACAGCGCTCCGCCTGGTGAACGCGCTCATCCGTCCGACGGCCGGCGTCGTGCGGGTCGCGGGCCGCGCCACCACCGACTGGGATGCGATCTCGCTCCGGCGCCGCACCGGCTATGTCATCCAGGAGATCGGCCTGATGCCGCACCTCACCGTCGCCGCGAACGCCGGGATCGTGGCGGAGCTCGAGGGATGGGACGCCGCGCGGCGCGAAGCCCGCGTCACCGAGCTGCTCGACCTGGTCGGCCTGCCCGCAGCGCAGTACGGCACGCGCTACCCGCACGAGCTTTCCGGCGGCCAGCGGCAGCGCGTTGGGGTGGCCCGTGCGCTCGCCGTCGATCCGCCACTCATGCTCCTCGACGAGCCGTTCGGTGCCCTCGACCCGGTCACGCGGCGCGAGCTCCAGGACGGCTTCCGGGCGCTGCAGCGCCAGCTCCGCAAGACGGCCATCTTCGTCACCCACGATCTGCGCGAGGCGGCGCGCGTCGCCGACCGCTGGGCGCTGCTCGCGGACGGGCGCCTCCTCGCCGCCGGCACGCCGGCGGAGCTGGAGGCGTCGACCGACGCCGCGGTACGAGCGTTCCTCGCGGCGGGGCGCGACGAATGACGTCGGAGATCGTCACCGAGACCGGACGCCACCTGCTCCTGGTCGCGGTCTCGGTGGGGCTCGCGACGCTCGTCGGCGTCCCGCTCGGCATCCTGCTCACGCGCCGACCCGCCTGGCAGCGCTGGGTGCTCGGCGCCGCGAAC
>DATFWE010000028.1:0-7665 GCA_035259575.1 Haliangiales bacterium | reverse complement strand
CTCACAACGGGGGGAGCCGCTTCGCGACGCGCGCCTACGGCGCGCGAGAGCTCCCCCCGTTCGCCCCCCATATCGGAGCGACGCCGCCTGCGCCCCCGCTTATCCCGCGCGTCCGGCCGACTCGGAACTATCCTCGCGCTGAAAAATTCCACAAACTCTTCATCCCCCGCCGCGGCGAAACCGCGCGGCGTCGATGCCGTAGCGGGCGATCCAGCGGCGGAGCTGGTTGCGGTGGACCCCGAGATCGCGGGCGCTGCGGGCGACGTTGCCCTCGTGCCGGGCGAGCACGGCCTCGAGCGCATCGCGGTCGGGCGCGGCGGCGTCGTCGGGCGCGGGCGCCGCCAGGGCCTCGCCGCCGGCACGCGCCGCGAGGTGCGAGACCTCGACCGAGGCGCTGCCGGCCTCCGCGGCCAGGCGCGCCGCCTCCTTGATCTCCATCGCCAGCTCGCGGACGTTGCCGGGCCACGCGCGCATGAGCGACGCCTCGATCAGCGACGCATGCGCCTCGGCCCCCGCGGGGGCGAGAAACGCCTGCACGAGCCAGGGGATGTCCTCGCGCCGATCGCGCAACGGCGGCAAGGCCACCGCGGGCCGGCCGACGCGGAAGTACAGGTCCTCGCGAAAGCGGCCGGCCTCGACCCGGGCGGGCAGGTCGCCGTGGGTCGCCGAGCAGATGCCGACGTCGACCCGGCGCGCCTTGGTCGCGCCGAGGGGCAGGACCTCGCGCGTCTCCACGACGCGCAGAAGCTTGGCCTGCACGCCCGCCTCGAGCTCGGCGATCTCGTCGAGAAACAGCGTGCCGCCGTCGGCCTGCTGGATGTAGCCGTCGACGTCGGCGTCGGCCCCGGAGTAGGCCCCGCGGCGCGCGCCGAACAGCAGCCTCTCGGCGAGCGCCTGCGGGATCGTCGCGCAGTTGACGGGAACGAACGGCCCCCGAGCGCGCGGCCCCGCGGCGTGAAAGCAGCGCGCCGCCTCCTCCTTGCCCGCGCCGGTCTCTCCGGTCACATGCAGGACGTCGCCCGCGCCGGCGAGGGCGGCGATCCGGTTCCACGCCTCGCGCAGGGTGGGGCCGATGACCAGGCCGCCGCTCGTGTCGACGGCGGCGCCCACGAATGGGCGCAGATCGGCCGTGGGCAGCCACAGGGTGTCCCCGGTCCGCAGGACGCGCGCCTCCGCGCCGGCGAAGGGTGCCACGAGCAGCGCGCCGTCGACGGCCGTGCCGTTGCGGCTGCCGAGATCGCGGAAGCGGAACGCGCCGCCGAGGAACGCGGCCTCGGCGTGCTCGCGCGACAGGCACGCGTCGTCGAGGGTCATGCCGGCGATCTCGCCGCGCCCGAGCGTCAGCGGGCGCGCCCCGAGGGGCAGCGCGCCCAGGCGCGGACGTCCCGCCGAGAACACCAGCACCAGCCCGGGCACCGGCTTTCCGCCGCCGGGCGCCCGCGGCCACTTCTGGTCGATCGTCTCGCCGGCGTGCGTCACTGGCCGAGTATAATCCGGCGCACATGTCCCAAGAAGACTCGGACGCCGCCGCCCTGGCAGAGGAGCTGGTGTGGGAGCGGCGATCGCGCGAGCTGCTGCAGACCATCGCGCTCGCCGCCGCGGAGTCCTTGACCTGGCGCGAGGCGGCGCAGCGCGCGGTGCGCGAGATCTGCGTATCCACCGGCTGGCCGGTCGGCCACGTCTTCGCGCGCGACGACGACGGCGCGCTGTCCTCGGCCGGCGTGTGGCACCTCGACGACGAGGAGCGCTTCCGCACGCTGCGCGAGGTCAGCGAACGGGAGCGCTTCCCGCTCTCGCGCGGGCTGCCCGGCCGGGTCATGGCCTCCGGTCGGCCGCTGTGGATCCGCGACGTCACCAGAGACGAAAACTTCCCGCGCGCCCAGCTCGCCGGCGACCTGGGCGTCCACGCCGCGTTCGGCTTCCCGGTGCTGGTGCGGGGCGAGGTCTACGCCGTCCTCGAGTTCTTCTCGCCCGTGATCGCCGAGCCGCGCGCCCCCTTCCTCGACGTCATGGCCACGGTGGGCTCGCAGCTCGGGCGCGTCGTCGAGCGCACCCGCGCCGACGAGGCGCTGCGCAGCTCCGAGCTTCGCTTCCGCTCGGTGGCGCAGACCGCGAACGACGCGATCATCTCGGCGAACGCCGCGGGAGAGATCGTGTTCTGGAACCGGCGCGCCGCGATCATGTTCGGCTACGACGAGGAGGAGTCGCTGGGCCGCTCGCTCACCCTCATCATCCCCGAGCGGCTGCGCGCGCGCCACGCCGCGGGCCTGGCGCGCATGGCGGCCGGCGGCGAGCCGCGGGTCATCGGCCGCACCACCGAGCTGATCGGGCTGCGGCGCGACGGCAGCGAGTTTCCGCTCGAGCTCACGCTGGCCACGTGGACCATCGGCGACGCCGTCTACTACACGGGCATCCTGCGCGACATCACCGAGCGCAAGGAGGCGGAGGAGCGCTTGCGCAGCGTCGCCGCCCGCCTCAAGGAATCGGAGCAGGCGGCGGTCCAGGCCAGCCGCGCCAAGAGCATCTTTCTCGCCAACATGAGCCACGAGCTGCGCACGCCGCTCAACGCCATCCTCGGGTTCGTGCAGCTCCTCCTGCGCGACCGCGCGCTCGCCGCCTCGCAGCGCGAGAGCCTCGACGTCATCATGCGCAGCGGCGAGCACCTGCTCGGGCTGATCAACGACATCCTCACCCTGTCCAAGGTCGAGGCCGGCGAGGCCACGCTGCAGCCCAGCCCCTTCGACGCGCGCCGCCTGCTCGGCGGCCTGCGCGACCTGTTCCAGATGCGCGCCGAGGCGCGCGGGCTCGAGCTCGCGGTCGCCGCGTCGCCCGCCTTCCCCGCCTGGGTCGTCGGCGACGAAGGCAAGCTGCGCCAGGTCCTCATCAACCTGGTCGGCAACGCGGTGAAGTTCACGGAGCGGGGCTCCGTCCGCGTGCTGGCCGCCTGGTCGGCCGGCCGCGCCAGCTTCGCCGTCGAGGACACCGGCGTCGGCATCGCGCCCGACGAGATCGCCCGGGCCTTTGCGCCGTTCGTGCAGACCCGCGCGGGCGAGCGGGCCCACGAGGGCACCGGCCTCGGCCTGGCGATCAGCCGCGACTTCGTGCGCCTGATGGGGGGCGAGCTGCACGTGGAGAGCGCGCCGGGGCAGGGGACGCGCTTCGCCTTCTCCATCCCGCTGCCCGCGGCGAGGCAGGCGGCCGAGGCTGCCGCCCGGCGCGTGGTCGGCCTCGCCCCCGGCCAGCGAGCGCTGCGCGTGCTCGTGGTGGACAACGACGTCGACAACCGCCGCCTGCTCGCGCGCCTGCTCGAATCGGTCGGCTTCCCGGTGCGCGAGGCCGGCGACGGCCGCGCCGCGGTCGCGGCGTGGCGAGAGTGGGCGCCCGACGTGGTGTGGATGGACATGCGCATGCCCGTCATGAACGGCTACGAGGCGACGCGCGCCATCCGCGCCGCCGAAGGGGAGGCGCGCCGCACCGTGATCATCGCGCTCACCGCCAGCGCCTTCGAGCACGACCGCGACGCCATCCTCGCCGGCGGCTGCGACGAGATCCTGCTCAAGCCGTTCCGCGAGGACAGCATCTTCGACCTGCTCGCGCGCCTGGCGGGCGCGCGCTTCTCCCACGAGGAGGCCGCCGCGCCGGCCGCGCCGCCGCCGGCGCCGTCGCTCGACCGGCTGGCCAGCCTGCCGCGCGAGTGGCGGACGGAGCTTGCGCGCGCGCTCGCCGAGGGGGACGATCTCCACACCCAGCGCATGGTCGAGCGCATCGGCGGGGTGGACGCCGCGCTCGCCGGCGAGCTCGGGCGCATGGTCAAGGCGTTCCAGCTCGACGAGCTGCTCGGCCTGCTCGAGCGCGTGCCGCCGGTGGCGTCATGAGCGGGGACGTCTTCATCGTCGACGACAATCCGAACAACCTGAGCTTCCTCGCCGCGCTGCTGCGCGAGGCGGGATACACGGTCAGGTTGACCAACAGCGGGCGGCGCGCGCTCGCCGCGGTGCGCCTGCACCCGCCCGAGCTCATCCTCCTCGACGTGAGCATGCCCGATCTCGACGGGTACCAGGTGTGCGAGGAGCTCAAGCGCGACCCGGCCACCCGCGACATCCCGGTGATCTTTCTCAGCGCGCTCGACGACGTGAAGGACAAGGTGACCGGGTTCCGCGTCGGCGGCGTCGATTACGTCACCAAGCCGTTCCAGGCCGACGAGGTGCTGGCGCGCGTGGCCAGCCAGATCCGCGCGGCGCGGCTGCAGCAGGAGCTGGTGCGCCGGAACCAGGAGCTGGCGCGCAAGAACGCCGAGCTGCTCGCCGCCTGGAGCGACGCCGACGTCATGTTCTCGACGCTGTCGGCGGTGCTCCCCGGAACCACGCTGGGCGATCGCTATCGCCTGACCGCGAAGATCGGTGCCGGCGGCTTCGCCGCCGTGTACCGCGGGGTGGACCTCGTGGACGACAAGCCGGTGGCGGTCAAGGTGCTGCGCCCCTACCCGGGCGGCGAGGGCGATCGGCAGCGGCGCCAGTTCGAGCTGGAGGCGAGCTCGACGCGCCGGCTGTCGCACCCCAACGCCGTCGCCGTCTTCGACTCCGGGATCACCGCGAGCGGCATCCCCTATCTGGTCATGGAGCTCCTCGAGGGGCGCTCGCTCGCCGAGGAGCTGCGCCACGAGGGGCGGCTGCCGCTCGCCCGCGCCGCGACCATCCTGGCGCAGATCTGCGACGCGCTCGTCGCCGCGCACGCGTCGGGCATCATCCATCGCGACATCAAGCCGGAGAACGTCTTCCTGCACCGGCCGGCTCCCGGCCGCGAGCTGGTCAAGGTCGTCGACTTCGGCATCGCCAAGGTCGGCGATCCGATGGAGCTCGATCATGCCACCACGGTCGGCCGCATCCTGGGCACGCCGGTCTACATGTCGCCCGAGCGCCTGCTCGGCCTGCCCTACGACCGTCGCGCCGACGTGTACAGCGTGGGCATGGTGCTCTACGAGACGCTGGCCGGGCGCCTCCCCTTCGACCTCCACCCCGACAAGGGCGTGGGCAGCGTGATCATGACCTGCGTCGCCGACCCGCCGCTGCCGCTCGAGCAGGCGAACCCCGACGTCCCCGCCGCCGTCGCGCGCGTGGTCATGCGCGCGCTCGCGCAGGCGCCCGGCGAGCGCCCCGAGGCCGCCGAGCTGGCCGCCGCGTTCGCGCGCGCCGTGGCCGCCGCGCCGCCTCCGCCGGCCGCGACGGTGGACGCGCCGATCAGTACATCTCGTCGTACGGAGAAATGAGCCCGCCGCCGAGCGGCAGCAGGTCCCGAAGCGCGGGCTCGAGCGCCTCGCGGCGCCATTCGCGCCGGTCGTCCTCGGTGGGCGTGTAGCCTTCGAGGTCGGCGGCCCACATGTTGGCGGGACGGTCGCTGCGCGGCTCCTCGCCGTTGGCGACGCCGAGGTCCTGGATGATGATCGGCATCACTCGCCCCGGGCGTGCTTGCGGACGAACTCGTCGCGCGGCCCGGGCGAGGGGCCCTTGCCGGCGAGGTAGGCGTCGAGCGCCTGGTTCCACGCAGCGCTGCCCTCGCGGAACTCCTTCTGCGCCTGCGCGTCGGCGAAGCCCGCGTCGCGGGCCTTCCAGTCGGCCACGTTGCGCGCCTGCTGCTCGTCGCCGCGGCTGCCGGTGTGGCCGGCGGCGTCCCACGCGTCGGCGGCGTCCACCATCCGGCGCGCGTTCGCCTCCTGGGCGGCGGTGACGGGCACCGAGATGGGGGCGGCGGGCTCGCTCGGTGCCCACAGGCCCGAGACCGCGCTGCTGGCGGAGCCCCACACGCTGGAAACGGTGTTGGTGATCTCGTCGAACATTTTTCTCCTTGGCTCAGGCGATGCGGAAGGCGAGCTCGGGCAGCTCGCGCAGGAAGCCGTTGTGCACCGGCGAGCTCCACGGCCCCCAGGCGATGGGCCAGGGGATGCCGACTTCGCTTCCCGCCTCGTAGCGGACGCTCAGCGCCATCGGCTGCACGCGGCGGTAGCTCGACTCCGCCGGCAAGTCGGCGTTCTCCGCGCCGCCGGCGGAGAAGAGGGTGAGGAGCAGAAGGTCACCGAGGTCGTAGGTGGCCTGGAAGCCGCCGTCGACCTTCTCGTGGCCGCGCACCAGGGTCTGGCAGCCCACGCGCTCCATGAACGCGCGGAACTGCTGCCGGCCGAACGAGAAACGCGGGTTCTGCCGCTGCAGCTCGACCGGGACGTGCTCCGCCGCGGCGGGATCGCTCCACATCATCTGGAAGCGGATGTCCGGGTCGTTCAGGCTGGACAGATCGCGCCAGCGCTCGGCCAGGGTGTCGTCGCGCGGGATGCCGCCGTGCACGTAGAGCGTGCGGTCGCACACGAGCGCGCTGGGCATGCCCTCGAACAGGACGCGGTAGGCCTCGAGCATCTCGGCGGGCGCGTGGGGCGCGAGCGTCGCGATCGCCTCGGCGGGCCAGACCACGCTCGCCACCCCGGCGGCGCCGCGCTGGAAGTGCTCGTGGTTGCCGCGCAGGATGCACACGTAGTCGGGCATGGCGACGAACAGCTGCAGCGCCGTGCGCAGGACGCCGTCGAAGCTGAAGCGGCCGCGATCGATGTAGTCGCCGAGGAACACCAGCTTGACGTCGGGGTGCGCGAGCGGATCGCGTTGATGGTCGTAGACGCGCCGGAAGAAGTCCGACTGCAGCAGCACGGCCTTGAGGCACGAATAGCAGCCGTGCAGATCGCCGACGACGATGAGGTCGAGCGGCCGCTTCGGATCGGGGCGGAGCGCGTAGGTGTGACCGTCGAGAAACGCGCTGCCCGGCGGCAGGTCGGCGAGGCGCCGCACGCCGGAGAGGCGGCCGTCCCCCGCGGCGCGCTGCGCGTGCCACGTCATGAGCGCCCGGGCGATGAGGCGGTAATCGTTCTCGAGCTGAGACTCGAGCTCGACGGGATGCGGCGAGAACGCGTGCTCGAGCATCTGCAGGAACGGGTGGTCCGCGGCCTTGGGCGGATTCTCGCGCGCGGTCCCGAGGTGCATCGGGCGCCCCCGCGCCGGGGCGTGAACGTGCGCGGGGGGCGCGAGCGTGAGGAGTTGGACCAGGTCGTCGCGCAGCCGGAGCTCCTCGGGGGCGGCGCGGCCGTCGGCCTGGACGAAGGCGTCGAGGATGGCGATCAGGCGCCGCTGCTGATCGGCGCCGAGCGCGCGGAAGATCTCCAGGCAGCGAACCTGGAGGCGCGCGTGCACGAAGGCGCGATAGCCGGCATCCCGCGGCGCCTCGTCGTGGAGCTCGCGCAGATCGGCCGTCACCCGCTCCAGGACGCGGCGGTGGGTCGCCGGGTCGCGCGCGGCCAGACGCGCGATGAAGGCGTCCTCGGCGGGATCGTAATGCCCGTCGATGTAGGCGAAATAGAGGAGGAAGGCGATCGTCGCGGGAAGCTCGTCCGCCCGGGGGAGCGGCGCGGGCCTGCGAGGAGCGGGCTCCGGTGCGAGCGCAGCGGCCTGCATGGCCGGGGGCTGGCTGCAGCGCTCGTGCCACCGTCCCCTGCTGTGATCTCGGGTGGATACGCGCGGCCGGGCGTGGCACGCGTGCCATCTCGTGGCCGGGTGCCAACCAGTTTGTGCGGGCGAGCTGACTACCCGCCGCTCACCGCGGGAAGGATCGCGATCTCGACGCCGGCGGGTA
>DATFWE010000027.1:0-40167 GCA_035259575.1 Haliangiales bacterium | reverse complement strand
TCTAGGCCGCCGCGCCCCCGTGGCAGCGCTTGTACTTCTTCCCGCTGCCGCACGGGCACGGGTCGTTGCGCCCGATCTTCGGCTCGTCGCGCACGACCGGCTTGATCGTCTGCCCCGGACGCTTTCCCGACACGGCGGCGTCGAACGCCTCGATCGCGACTTGCGTCGGCGGGAAGATGAGCGCCGCCGTCGCCTCGGGGATCGCGTCCTCCTTGACGTCCTCGGCGAGGAGCTCGACGAGCTTGGCCATGAGGTGCGGCTGCCGCTCCTTCACGCCGGGCGCGACGCGTTCGGCGAACGGCGCCTCGGCCAGCGGGCCCAGCTCGGCGTCGACGATCTTCTGCGCGTCCTCGATGTTCTGCGGCAAAAGGCGCGGCAGGCGGTCGCCGAACGCCCGGTCGAACATCGCCCACACCAGAGTGGCGTAGAACACGGCCGCCTCGCCCACCTGCTCGCCGTGCTCGGCGCGGACGCGCGCCGCCGCCTGCAGGAGCGCCGGCTGCTCCTTGCCCAGACGCCGCGCCAGATCGTTCATGGCGACGCGGTCGCCCGACTTGTCGAGCGATGTGAACGAGTCGATGGTGGCCGAGATCGACTCGGCGGGGACCACGGCGGAGGGCATGCGGACGAGTTAGCCGGCGGCGCACGCGGAGTCAAGGGCGACGACGACGGCGAGGAGCGCCGCGCCGAGGCGCGCGGACTCCTCCTCGCCCAGCGGCACCGGCGGATCGCCGACGACGCCGGCGACGAGCTCGCACAGCGCCGGCTGCCGTCCGACGAACGTGCCCGCGCCGGCGCGCACCTCGCCGACGACGGCGTGCTCCGCCTCGTCGAGCGCCCGCGGCCCGAGGCGCGGCGGCGGCTGGCCCAGCGCCCGCTCGAACGCGGTGTGGATCGCCAGGGCCGCCATCAGGGCGATGCCCAGCCCGTCGTCGCGCCCGCAGCGGCCCTCGAGGTACCGCACCACCGCCGGCTGGCGCGCGGCGAACCAGGCGGCGTCGCCCGTCCCCGGCTCCAGCTCGACCGAGTGAAGCGCTTCCTTCACGAGCCGTTCCTCCACTTGCATGTGCGCGATGGTCGCCCGCGGGTCGCCCCGGCGCCAATTTTTTGCGGTACCTTTCGGACGTGACCCGCGCCGCGTACATCATCCAAGCCGTCCGCACCCCCATCGGCCGCTACGGGGGAAGCCTCGCCAAGGTCCGCACCGACGACCTGCTCGCCATCGCCATCCGCGCGCTCCTGGATCGCCAGCACGGGCTGACCGTCCTCGTCGAGGACGTGCTCGTCGGCTGCGCCAACCAGGCCGGCGAAGACAACCGCAACGTCGCGCGCATGTCGCTGCTCCTGGCGGGGCTGCCCGTGGCCGTCCCCGGGGCGACGGTCAACCGCCTGTGCGGATCGGGCATGCAGGCGGTGAACGACGCCGCCCGCCTCATCCTCAACGGCGAGGCGGACGTCGTCATCGCGGGGGGCGTCGAGCACATGACGCGCGCGCCCATGGTGATGGCCAAGCCGGCGGCCGCCTGGCAGCGCGGCGACGCGAAGCTCTACGACACGACGCTCGGCTGGCGGTTCATCAACCCGCGCCTCGAGGAGAAGTACGGGGTCCTGTCGATGGGCGAGACCGCGGAGGCGGTGGCCGCCAAGCACGGCGTCACGCGCGCCGCACAGGACGAGCTGGCGCTCGGCTCCCAGCTCAAGGCGGCGCAGGCGGCGCGCTCGGGGCGGCTGGCGCGCGAGATCGTGCCCGTCCTCGTCGACGGCAAGACCATCGCGATCGACGAGCACCCGCGACCCGATACGACGCTGGCCGCCCTCGCCGCGCTCAAGCCGGCGTTCAAGAAGGACGGCACCGTCACCGCCGGCAACTCCGCGGGGATCAACGACGGCGCCGCCGCGCTGCTGCTCGCGAGCGAGCGGGCGGTCACGGATCACGGGTGGAAGCCGCTGGCGCGCTGGGTCGCGAGCGGCGCCGCCGGCGTCGAGCCGAGCTACATGGGTCTCGGGCCCATCCCCGCGGCGCAGCGCGCGCTCGCGCGCGCCGGGCTGCGCGCCGCCGACATCGACTACGTCGAGCTCAACGAGGCGTTCGCGGCGCAGGTCATCCCGTGCATCCAGGAGCTCGGGCTCGATCCGGCCAAGGTCAACGTGAACGGCGGAAGCATCGCGCTCGGCCATCCGCTGGGCGCGTCGGGCGCGCGCCTCGTCGGCACGCTCGCCCACGAGCTCGCCCTGGGCCGGGGCCGGTTCGCGCTCGCGGCGATGTGCATCGGCGTCGGCCAAGGGATCGCCGCGGTGCTCGAGCGGGCCTGACGCACCCCGCTCTCGTGTTACTCTCGCCGCGTGGCCGGGGCCCGATCCGTCCGCGCGCGCAAGATCAAGGCCGGGCTGCTCGTCGGCGCCGTCGTGGGCGCATTGGCGGCCGCCGCCGCGTTCGCCCGTCCCGGGGCGCTCGAGCGCGCCGAGTTCTGGACCTACGACATCCGCGCGCGCGGCGCGGCGCACGCCGCCGACGCGTCCAAGGACATCGTCCTCGTCCACGTCAGCGAGGAGGACATCCGCTCGGTCGAGCGCAACATCAAGGTCCCGTTTCCCTGGCCGCGCGCGCTCTACGGCTACATCACCCGGCACGTCGCCGCCGGCAAGCCGAAGGCGATCGTCTACGACTGGCTGTTCCAGGGACGCGGCGTGGTCGGCGCCGACGACGCCGATCAGTTCGCCACCGCGATGAAGGAGAACGGGCGCAGCGTGATCGGGCTCTACGTGTCCGACGCGGAGCGCCTGCCCCAGCGGCCCGCGGTCGGCGCGGTGCTCAGGATCTTCCCCCGGCGGCCCGACGCGTTCGCCGCCGGCCTCCGTCTCCTCGCCTACGACGGCCGCGCGTTCCTCGACGGCGCCGGGCCGACCAAGCTCTTCCTGGGCGGCGACTCCGGGCCGGAGCTCGCCGATCTGTGGACGGCGCTCGCCGGCACGGAGGAGCTGGCGCCGCTGTTCCCCCGGCAGGGCGACGCGCCCGCGCCGCCGTCCCGGCCCATGGAGCTGCCGCCGGCGATCCTCGCCGAGGAGCTCACCGAGGAGCGCGTCGCGCTCGAGGTCGGTCCGATCGCCCTCGCCGGCGTCGCCGGCCTGTCGCTCGTCCCCAACGACGCCGTCGACCCGCCGCTCCCGGCGCTCGCCGTCGGCGCCGCCCGGCTGGGCAACGTGGTGCAGAAGCCGGAGGCCGACGGCGTCGTCCGCCTCTACTATCCCGTCGTCGAGCACCGCTCGGGCAAGGTGTTCCCGTCGCTGGCGCTGGCCGGCTGGATGGTGGCGCACCCCGACACGCCGCCGCGCGTCGACGGACGCGCCCTCGTCCTCGGCGACCGCCGCATCGCCCTCGACGGCGACGGTCGCTTCGCCTTGCGCTACCACGGCGGCCCCGACGTCTACACCGCCTACAGCGCGTACAAGATCCTCCGCTCGTACCAGATGATCCAGGACGGCACGCCGCCGGAGATCGCGCCGTTCCTGTTCAAGGACAAGTACGTCATCATCTCCGCCACCGGCCAGGCGCTGAAGGACATCCGCCCCACGCCGGTGTCCAAGGCGCACCTCGGCGCGGCGATCAACGCGACCGCGCTCGACAACCTGCTCGCCGGCGACGCCATCCGGCGCAGCCCCGCCGCCGTCGACGCGGCGCTCGCGTTCCTCCTGTGCGCGGTCCTCGCCGTCGGCATGGCCGCGATCTGGAGCTTCATCTCGGCGACCGGCCTGGCGTTCCTCGTCACGCTCGCCGCCACCGCGATCGTCCTGGGCGGCTACGCCGTCGCGGCCGATCGCGCGTTCGCCGGCGCCGGCGTGTGGGTGGCCGTCGCCATGCCGGTCATCGGCGGCGCGCTCGCCGCGTTCGCCGCCGTCGTCACCGCCAACGCGCTGGAGCGGAACGACAAGCGCTTCATCGAGAAGGCGCTGAACCGCTACACCTCCAAGACGCTGGCCGAGGAGCTGATGAAGCATCCCGAGTACCTCGCGCTGGGCGGCGCGCGCCGCGAGATCTCGGTGTACTTCTCGGACATCGCCGGCTTCACCACCATCAGCGAGGGCCTCACCGCCGAGTCGCTCGTCGCGTTGCTCAACGAGTATCTCACCGCCATGACCGACATCGTCGACCGCTACGACGGCTACCTCGACAAGTACATCGGCGACGCGGTGATGGCGTTCTGGGGCGGGCTCGTCCCGGACGACAAGCACGCGGAGAAGGCGGCGCTGGCGGCGCTCGACATGCGCGACGAGTGCATCCGCCGCAACCCCGAATGGAAGGCCAAGTACGGCTACGACGTCACCGCGCGCGCCGGGCTCAACTCCGGCTTCGGCGTCGTCGGCAACATGGGCTCGCAGAACAAGTACAACTACACGGCCATGGGCGACATGGTGAACGTCGCGTCGCGCCTGGAGGGGGCCAACAAGGGCTACGGCACGCTGCTCATGGTGAGCGAGTTCACCTGGGCGAAGATCCACCACGCGGTCGACGGACGCGAGCTCGACTACGTCGCGGTGAAGGGCAAGGAGAAGCCGGTCGGCGTGTTCGAGCTGCTGGCGCGCAAGGGTCAGACCGACCCGGCGCGCCTGGTTGCCGCCGCCCGCTTCGGCGAGGGGCTCGCGCTCTACCGCGCGCGCCGCTTCGCCGAGGCGCGGCCCATCTTCGAGGAAGTCGCCCGCGAGCACGACGACGGGCCCGCGAAAACCTACGTGAAACGCTGCCAGCTGTTCGAGGAGGAGCCGCCCGCCACGGATTGGGACGGCGTATGGCACATGAAGGAGAAATGACATGCGGACAAGAACGTGGATGACGTTGCTAGGGGCGTTGTGCCTGTCGTCGGCGGTGGCCGGCGCGCCGAACAAGGGAAGCACCATCACCGTGCAGGTCATGAGCACCAAGCTCATGAAGAGCCCAGGCTTCCTCGGGGCGTCGATCGCCACGGTGGTGCGCGGCGACCTCCTCACGTTCGAGGAGGCTCAGAAGGACTGGTACCGGGTGACCAAGGACGGCAAGTCGGGGTGGATCAACAAGGTGAGCGTGGTGGAGCGGAAGCTGGCGCTGTCGTCGAAGCCGGGCGGCGGCACCGGCGGCCTGTCCGAGGACGAGGTGGCCCTGGCCGGCCGCGGGTTCTCGCCCGAGGTCGAGCAGGAGTACCGCAAGCGCAACCCGAACCTCGATTTCTCCCACATCGATCACATCCAGACGCTGCAGGTGGAGCCCGAGGCGCTGGCCAAGTTCGCCGCCGAGGGGAAGATCGGGGGTGGCAAGTGAGCGCGCGCGGGCGAGCGAGAAGCGCCGCTGGAGCGAGGTGCAGCCGAGCGACCTGGCGCGCCGAGACCGCGCGCGCGAACGCCTCAACGACGGGGCGGCGGGTATGGGTGCTGGCGGCGCTGGGGCTTTTCGGCTGCCAGGCGGTCAAGAACGTCGCCGCCGGCAAGGGCACGAGCGAGGATCTGCAGCAGATCGGCGACGTCGCCCAGAAGGGCGCGAAGATCGCCAAGGCGGTGACCAACCTGGGCGAGTCGCTCACCGCCGAGCAGGAGTACTGGGTGGGGCGGTCGATCGCGACGAACCTCCTCGCCAAGTCGGACTACAAGTACGAGAACAAGGCGGACATCGCCGCCGGCAAGCTCGTCGGGATCACCGCCTACGCCAACAACGTGGGCGCGCTGATCGCGTTCGCGGCGACGGAGACGCATCGCGACGGCGATCGGCCGGCGCCGATCTTCGGCTGGCACTTCGTCGTCGTCGACAGCGACACGGTGAACGGGTTCGCCGCGCCGGGCGGATTCGTGTTCGTGACCACGGCGGCGCTCAAGCTGGCCAAGAACGAGGACGAGCTGGCGGGGATCCTCGCGCACGAGGTCGCGCACGTCGTCCGCGGCCACGCCCTGGGCAATATCCAGAAGTCGCGCTACGCCGGGCTGACGCAGGACGTGCTCGAGGCCGCCGGGTCGGCGACGCTGACGCCGGCGCAGAAGGCGCAGCTGACCGACCTCATGGGCGGGATGATCCAGGACACGATCGACGCGGTGTTCGTGAAGGGCTACTCGCGCGACACCGAGCTCGAGGCCGATCGGCTGGCGGTGCAGATCGCGGCCACGGCCGGCTACGATCCGGCGGGGATCGTGCGCTTCCTCGAGGCGCTGCACAAGGTCCAGAACACCGGCCAGGGCGGCTTCTTCGCCACCCACCCCAAGGCCGAAGATCGCATCGCGGCGCTGAAAGATGTCGTAGCATCTCTCCCCGCGGTGAAGGCGCCGAAGACGCGGACGGATCGTTTCGCGACCGCAATCTCGAAAATCAAGTAACCTCTGGGTTCATGCGCATTGGCCTCGTTCTCCTCCTTGCGGCCTGCGGGGGCGGCGGAGCCGCGCCGGCCGCCGACGCGCCGACGGCGACGCCCGATGCCCCCAACCTCGGCTGGCGGACGCTCGTGACCTCGACCTGGTCTCTCCTGCCCTCGTCGGAGAAATATCGCTGCGCGCGCCGGACGGTGCCGGTCGACACCTGGATCAAGAGCTTCCGCCCGGTGGCGCCGCTCGGCACGCATCACACCGTGCTGTCGATCGACTCGGGCACCATACCCGACGGCGACGTCGACTGCGGCCCCATCGCCGGGTTCCACGTGATCTACGCCTCCGGCATCGGGAGCAACCAGTTCGACCTGCCGGCAGGGACCGGCGTGCGCATCCCCGCGGGCACGCAGATCGTCCTCAACCTCCACCTCTACAACACCGACGACGCGCACATGCTGACCGGCACGTCGGGCGTCGAGATCGACGCCGTCGCCGCGAGCGAGGTCCAGAACGAGGCCGAGGCCCTGCTGGCCGGGCCGCTCGGGTTCACCGTCCTGACCGGCATCCAGCCGCTGACGTTCCAGTGCACTATGTCGCGCAACGTGACCCTGTTCGCGGTCGCGCCGCACATGCATCGTCTGGGCATCCACATGAAGGTGGACGGTCCCGGCGGGACGATCCTCGACCAGGACTACTCGTTCGAGGAGCAGCGGCTCTATCCCGTCGGACCGCTGGCCCTGCCGGCGGGATCCGTCCTGCGCACGACCTGCACGTGGAACAACAACACCGGCGGACCGATTTACTTCGGGGACTCCACCGACGCGGAGATGTGCTTCGCGATCCTCTATCGGTACCCGGCCGCCCTCACCGGACCGATCTGCTCGGACTAAAAGTGTGAGTTAGGGTACACTCCGCCGCGTGGCGGTCATCCTTCTCGTCACTTCCGATGCGGCATCCCGAGAAGGCTGGGAGGCCGACCTCGGCGAGGCGGGGCACGTCGTCCTGGTGACCGCGACCGCGGCGGCCGCGCTGAGCCAGCTCCTGGCCGGCGGGATCGACGTGGTGATCGCGGAGTACGAGGTGGCCGGAGGGCTCGCGCCGCTGACGTCGGCACTCGGACGCCTGCCCGATCGACCGCCGCTCGTGCTGCTGTCGGGCGCGGCCGACGCGCCCGCCGTGTCGGCGCATGTCGGCGCCGCCGCATTCGTGATGAAGCCGTGCTCGGGGAGCGAGCTCGCGGCGATCGTAAAGAAGCAGATGGAGGGGCCGATGCCGCTCGACATGGCCCCCACCGGCCCGATCTCCAGGCCTTGAGCTCGCGCCGCCAGCGCAGGCGCACGCGCTCGTCGTCGGTGTCGAGCGAAACGCGGCCGGCATGGTACATACTGCTGCCGTGAGCCTCACCGCGTTCCCGCGCGCGCATCCCCGTCTCATCGTGCCCGAGACGGCGGGCATTGTTGGGACGGTGCACGTCGGCCCCGGCGTCCTAGTCGCCCAGGGCACGGTCGTCCGCTCGCGCGGCGGCTCGGTCGCCATCGGCGCCGGTAGCGCCGTCCTCGAGAACAGCGCGGTGGTGGGGACGCCCGACTCGCCCGTCACGGTCGGGCGACGGTCGGTCTTCGGCCATCGCTGCCTCGTCGTCGGCGCCGCCGTCGGCGACCTGTGCGAGATCGGCAACGGATCGATCCTCCTGCCCGGCGCGCGCCTGGGCGACCGCTGCTTTCTCGGCGAGGGGACGCTCGTCCCGGCCGGCGCGCGCATCTCCGACGAGGCCGTCGTCGTGGGGCGGCCGGCGCGGCAGGTGCGCCGCGCCAACGCCGCCGACCTCGCGCGCCTGCGCGGCCTGCGCGACGGGAACCTCGACGTCCCCGCCGCCGAGCTACACCCCCATACCGGGCGCGTCCCGGCCGGAGGCAACATGGGCAAACGCTACGCGTACCGTGACAAGATGCCGGCGATCGCGCCGGGCACGGTCCTTTTCGACAGCGCGGAGATCACCGGCGACGTTGTGATCGGCGGCGGCTCCATCATCGGCGCCGGCGTGAAGATCCTCGGGGACTCGCACGGCCCGGTGCGGATCGGGGCGCGCGTGCAGATCCTCGAGAACAGCGTCTTGCACCTCCTTCCCGACAACGAGCTCATCCTCGAGGACGATGTCATCGTCGGCCCGGGCTGCATGATCCACGGCTGCCGCATCGGTGCCGGCTCCGTCGTCGAGCCCGGCGCGATCGTGTGCGACTTCAGCCGGCTGGGCCGGGGCTGCATCGTCCGCGCCGGCGCGGTCGTGAAGCAACGCTCCGAGTTCGGCGACGGCGTGGCGGTCGACGGGTTCCCCGCGGTCGCCGTGGAGAGGCTCGCCGGGCCGCCGCCCGTGCCGAGCTGGGCATTCTCCCTCGACGACTTGCCGGAGGCGCTCCCATGACCGCGAAGCCCGTCGCCCACGCCACGCTCATCGGCCGGCCCGGCGCCCACGCCCAGGACGTGCGCATCCGCCACCATCGCCTCGCCGCCGACGAGCCGCCCAGCGCCGGAGGCGCCGACGCCGGCCCCACCCCCTACGAGCTCCTTCTCGCCGGGCTCGGCGCGTGCACCGCGATCACCCTGCGCATGTACGCCCAGCACAAGGGATGGGAGCTCGGCGAGACGTCCGTCGAGCTTCATCTGTTCAAGGACGGCGACGCGGCGCGCATCGAGCGCGAGGTGCGGTTCTCCGCCCCGCTGTCCGCCGAGCAGCGCGCGCGCCTCGCGGACATCGCCGAGAGGACGCCGGTCACCAAGACCATCAAGGCGGGGGCGCCGATCGAGACCCGTTTCCCCTGAGCTACGTGTAGCGCTTGCGCTTGCGCCAGAGCGTGGACACGTCCACGCCGAGGATCCGCGCCGCCTCCTCCTGCGTCGCCGCGCGGTTGAGCACGCGCAGGATGTGCTCCTTCTCGATGTCGGCGAGCGTGAAGTCGCCGCCCAGGCGCGGCAGGCGGGTCGCCTGCGCCGCGATCGTCTCGGGCAGCGCGTCGAGCCCGAGGACGCGCGCCGGCCACAGGATCGTCGCCCGTTCCATCGCGTTGCGCAGCTCGCGCACGTTGCCCGGCCACGGGTGGCCGACGAGCGCGGCCTCGGCCTCGGGCGACAGCTCGGGCGCGGGGCGGCCGGCGGCGCGCGCGAAGAACGCGAGGAACCCGCGCGCCAGGCGCACGATGTCCTCGGGGCGCTCGCGCAGCGGCGGCACGCGCACCTCGATGACGTTGAGGCGGAACAGCAGGTCGTCGCGGAAACGGCCGTCGCGCACGTCGTGCTCGAGGTCGCGGTTCGTCGCGGCGACGACGCGCACATCGGCGCGGCGGGTGCGCGTCTCGCCCACGCGCTCGAACTCGTGGTCCTGGATGAACCGGAGCAGCTTGGCCTGCAGCGGCGGCGCGATCTCGCCCACTTCGTCGAGGAACAGCGTGCCCCCCTCGGCGGCCTCGACGCGCCCCGGGTGGTCGCGCACCGCGCCGGTGAACGCGCCGCGGGCGTGGCCGAACAGCTCGCTCGCCAGGAGCTCGGCCGACAGCGTCGGGCAGCTCACGGTCAGGAACGGCCGCGCCGCGCGCCGGCTCTGCGCGTGCAGCGCCTGGGCGAGCACGCCCTTGCCGGTGCCGCTCTCGCCGCGGAGCAGGACCGGCGCCTCCGACGGCGCGGCCCGGGCTATCGTGTCGAGCGCGGCGCGCATGCGCGGCGAGGTGGTGGCGAGGTCGGCCTCGGGCACCGCGTCGGCGAGCATGCGCTCCAGCTCGACCACGCGCCGCACCATCGCCCGCCGCGACACGATCTTGTCCACAGCGTGGCGGATCTGCGCCGGCGTGAACGGCTTGGGCAGATAATCCACCGCGCCGCGCTTGACCGCCTCCACGGCGGTGTCGAAGGCGGCGTAGGCGGTGATGATGACGACCGCGAGCTCGGGGCGCGCGGCGAGGAGCTTGGGCAGGAGGTCGAGCCCGTCGGCGTCGGCGAGGCGCAGATCGAGGAACGCGAGGTCGAACGAGCGCCGCTCGACCGCGTCGAGCGCCTCCGCGCCCGAGCCCACCGACACGACCTCGTGGCCGGCGCCCTCCAGACACACGACCAGCGTGGCGCGGATGTTCTTCTCGTCGTCGATGACGAGGACGGACAGGCTGCTCACGCGCGCCTATCATGACACGGCGTCGCGCCAGCGCGTGAGGCGCGCGCGGATCTCGTCGCGCGCGGCGCGGAAGCGCGCCGGCGACGCGTCGCCCGCGGCGGGATCGGCGATGGGCCAGTGGAGGCGCTCGGCCCGCCCGAGCCACACCGGGCAGACCTCCTCGGCGCACAGGGTGATGACGACGTCCACGTCCGCCGGGTCGATGTCCGCGACCGACTTGGACCGCTGGCCGGCGATGTCGATGCCGACCTCGGCCATGGCCTCGATCGCGCGCGGGTGGACGAACGCCGGCCGGCTCCCCGCGCTCTGCACGCGCGCGCCGGGGAACATGGCCCGCGCCAGCGCCTCGGCCATCTGGCTGCGCGCCGAGTTGGCGACGCACAGGAACACGATGCGTCGGGTCATGTCCCGGCCTCCGCCAGCCAGCGGCCGAGGGCGGTGGCCGCCGCCGCGCCGGCGAGCTGCCCGAGGAGGAACCCCGGGACGTCGATCGGGCGGATGCCGGCGAACGTGTCCGTCGCGGCGCGAGCGAGCGTCACCGCCGGGTTGGCGAACGACGTCGAGGCCGTGAACCAGTACGCGGCGACGATGTAGGCCGCAACCGCGAACGGCGCCGCCGACGGCCGCCGCGCGCCGACGCCCTGGAGGACCGCCACCAGCCCCGCGGTCGCCACCGCCTCGCTGAAGATCTGCGCCGCGCCGTCGCGCGCGTGGTGGGACGCCTGGAACGGCGCGAGGCCGAACATGAGGTGCGCCGCCGCCACGCCCCCGAACGCCCCGCCGACCTGCGCCGCGACGTACCGGGGCACGCCCCGCCAGGGGAATCGCCCGCAAGCGGCCTCGGACAGGGTCACCACCGGGTTGAAATGTGCCCCCGACACCGCGCCGAAAGCGAGGATCAAGGCGACGAGCGCCGCGCCCGTTGCGACCGCGTTCGCGAGGAGCGCGAGCGCGACGTTGCCCCCGGCCAGCCGCTCCGCCATGATGCCGGAGCCGACCACGGCAGCCAGCAGGAGCGCTGTGCCGACGCCCTCGGCGACGGCGCCTTTCATCGTAGTCTGCCGATGGATCACAGAGCCCCCACCAGCGCCTTGAAGCGACGCAGCGCACGCGGCTCGAGGCAGTAGCATACGCGCGGTCCATCGACCGCGCCGCGGATCAGCCCGGCATCCTTCAGCACCTTGAGGTGCTGCGACACCGTGGACTGCGCCAGCGGCAGCTCGTCGACGATATCGCCGCACACGCAGGTGGCGCGGCGGGCGAGCAGCCGGAGGATCTGCACGCGCGCCGGGTGCCCCACGGCCTTGGCCAGCGCCGCCACCTCGGCGTCTGCCTCCGCCCCTTCCACCGGGCGGAGGTCCGGCTCCACGTTCGGGGGAGGGCAGCCGAGGAGGTCATCCATCGCAAGGGTACGATAACATGATTTCTTGGCGCGCCGTCCGCTTGACATTTCGACCGAACGTTCGTATAGAACTCGCATCGTGACCAGAGGCGCCGAGACCCGCGAACGCATCCTCGATCGGGCGATCAGCCTGGCGAGCCGGGATGGGCTCGGGGGGCTCACGATCGGCACCCTGGCGTCGGAGCTCGGCCTGTCCAAGAGCGGCCTGTTCGCGCATTTCGGCTCGAAGGAGGATCTCCAGCTCGAGGTCCTCCGCGCCGCGGTGGCGCGCTTCGAGGACGCTGTCATGCGTCCGGCGTTCCGCGCGCCGCGCGGCGAGCGCCGGCTGCGGAGCCTGCTCGACCACTGGCTCCGCTGGGCGACCGACCCGGCGCTGCCCGGCGGATGCGTGATGGTCGCGGCGGCGGCCGAGCTCGACGACCAGGAGGGCCGGCCGCGCGACTTTCTCGCCGCCAAGCAGCACGAGCTCCTCGAGTCGCTGGCGCGGACCGCCCGCTTCGCCGTGGAGTGCGGCGACTTCCGCGCCGATCTCGACGCCGAGCAGCTCGCGTTCGACCTCTATTCGATCTTTCTCGGCTACAACCATTCCAAGCGCCTGCTGCGCGACCCGCGCGCCGAGAAACGCGTGCGCGCGGCGTTCGAGCGACTGGTCGCCGACGCCAGAGCAGCGAAGGCATCAGCGAAGGCATGAAAGGAGCACCGCATGCGTCCCGCCGCCGGTCTGCGTTTTAATAGCACGAACGTTCGTAATCTAGCGTTCCGCGCCTGGGCGGCCCTGGCGCCGGCCCGGGCGGAAGCGAAGGTGGCCGACCTGTTCGCCCGGCCGCTGCGGGCCCGCGGCCCCCGCTCCGCGCCCCTGGGGCAGCCGTTCCGCGTCGACTCCGGCGTGGAGAGGTTGGCCGCGTGGGACATCGGCGAGGGCCCGACGGTCCTGCTCGTCCACGGCTGGAACGGGCACGCGGGTCAGATGCGCGCGTTCGTCGCGCCGCTCGTCGCCGCGGGCTTCCACGTGGTTTCGTTCGATCACCCCGGCCACGGCGCGTCGACCGGCGAGCGCGCGACCCTCCCGATCCTCGCCGAGGCCGTGCGCGCCGTCGCCTGGCGCGTGCGTCCCGTCCACGGCATCATCGCGCACTCCCTCGGCGCGGCGGCCGCCGCGCTGGCCCTCGCGCGCGACGTCCATGCCGAGCGCGCCGTGATGATCGCGCCGCCCCTCGAGGTGACGCATTTCGTCCGCCAGTTCAGCGCGTCCCTCGGGCTGCCCGAGCGTCTCGTCCCGGGCGTCATCGCGCGGCTGCGCGACGAGGTCGGCGACCTCGACGCGATGGACGGACGCCGCGTGGCGCCGACGCTCAAGGCGTCGCTGCTCGTCGTCCACGACCCCGACGACCGCGAGGTGCCGTTCGCCCACGGTCAGGCCGTCGCCGGTGCGGCACCCGACGCCCGCCTGCTCGCCGTCCCCGGCCTCGGCCATCGCGGTCCGCTGCGCGACCCCGAGGTCGTCGAGGCGGCGGTCAGCTTCCTCGTCGGGCGCGACGCGGCCCGGGCCGCCGCCTGACGCGAAGAATCGTGGCCGTCCCGCCCGGGGCGTGCTATTCGTTGCCGCCGCATGCCTTTCAAGTCGCTCCATCTCATCGACCCGCTCGTCGCCGCCGTGTCGGCCGAGGGGTACACGCAACCCACTCCCATCCAGAAGCAGGCCATCCCGCCCGTCCTCGCCGGCCGCGACGTGTGCGGCGTGGCGCAGACCGGCACCGGCAAGACCGCCGCGTTCGCCCTGCCCATCCTGCACCTCCTCGCCGGCCGCCCCCGTCACGGGCGCAACGCCCGCGTACTGGTGCTCGCGCCCACGCGCGAGCTCGCGAGCCAGATCGGCGACAGCTTCTCCACCTACGGCCGCGGCGTGCCCGTGACCAACACCGTGATCTTCGGCGGCGTCGGCCAGGACCCGCAGGTCAAGGCCGTGCGCCGCGGCGTCGACGTGCTCATCGCCACCCCGGGTCGGCTCCTCGACCTCATGGGGCAGCGGCACATCGATCTGTCCGGCGTGGAGATCCTCGTCCTCGACGAGGCCGACCGCATGCTCGACATGGGCTTCATCCACGACGTCAAGCGGATCATCGCCGCCGTCCCGGCGAAGCGGCAGACGCTGTTCTTCTCCGCCACCATGCCGCCCGAGGTGGTCGCGCTGGGGAAGAGCATCCTGCGCGACCCGGTGCGCGTCGAGGTCACGCCGCCGGCCACGACCGCGGAGAAGGTCGACCACTCGATCTACTTCGTCGAGCGGGGCGACAAGCGGCGCCTGCTGACCCATCTCCTCGGCGATCCGGCGCTTGCGCGCGTCCTCGTGTTCACCCGCACCAAGCGCGGCGCGAACCGCGTGGTGAAGGACCTGGCCGCCGACGGCATCCCGGCCGAGCCGATCCACGGCAACAAGTCGCAGAGCGCCCGCGAGCGCGCCCTCGCCGGCTTCAAGAACGGCGCCACGCGGGTGCTGGTGGCGACGGACATCGCCGCGCGCGGGATCGACGTCGACGGCATCACCCACGTCGTGAACTACGACCTGCCCAACATCGCCGACACCTACGTCCACCGCATCGGCCGCACCGCGCGCGCCGGCGCGTCGGGGACGGCGATCTCGTTCTGCGACGCCGAGGAGCGCGCCTACCTGCGCGACATCGAGCGCACGATCGGGATGAAGATCCCCCACCTGCCCACGCCGCACATGGCGGGGCGCCCGGCCGCGCCGCGCCCGGCCGCGCATGCGCCTCGCCCCGCCGCCCATGCGCCGGCGCGTCCCCTGGCTGTGCCCGCCGCCCCGGCGCGGCCCGCCGCCCCGGCGCGGCCGTCCGTCCCCGGTTCCGGGCGCCGCCGGCGCTCGTTCGGCTCGATCCGCCGGTGACCCGATGGCCTCGCTCCTCGTGAACATCGACGTCGACGACCTTCCGCGCGCCGTCGACTTCTACGTGCGCGCCTTCGACCTGCGCGTGGGGCGCCGCTTCGGCGACGGCGCGGTCGAGCTCCTCGACGCCGAGGCGCCGATCTACCTCCTCGCGAAACCCGCCGGCTCGCCGCCGTTCGCCGGCGCCGCCGCCGGCCGCGACTACGCGCGCCACTGGACGCCGGTGCATCTCGACTTCGTCGTCGACGACCTCGACGCGGCAATCTACCGCGCCGAGGCCGCCGGCGCCGTGCGCGAGGCGGGCATCTCGACGCAGCCGTGGGGCCGGATCGCGATCTTCCGCGATCCCTTCGGCCACGGCTTCTGCCTGCTCGCGTTCACCGGGCGCGGCTACGACGAGATCGCTACACCTTGAGCACGAGCTTGCCGATGTTGTCGCCGCGGAACAGGCGCAGGAGCGCGTCGGGGAACGCGTCCAGCCCCTCGACCACGTCCTCGCGCGTCGCGATCTTGCCGGCGGCGATCCACCCGGCGATCTCGCGCGCGGCCTCGCCGTAGCGCGCGGCGAAGTCGAACACGACGAACCCCTTCATGGTCGCGCGGTTGACCAGGAGCGACAGGTAGTTCGACGGCCCCTTCACCGGGGCGGTGGCGTTGTACTGGGAGATCGCGCCGCAGATGACGACGCGCGCGCCGCGCGCCAGCCCGGCCAGCGCCGCGTCGAGGATGTCGCCGCCCACGTTGTCGAAGTACACGTCGATCCCCGCCGGGCACTTCTCGCGCAGCGCCTTCTTGACGTCCTCGTTCTTGTAGTCGATCGCGGCGTCGAAGCCGATCTCGCCCAGGTAGCGGCACTTGTCGGGGCCGCCCGCGATGCCCACCGCGCGACATCCCTTGATCTTGGCGATTTGCCCCACGAGCGTCCCCACCGCGCCGGCCGCGCCGGAGACGACGACGGTGTCGCTCGCCTTCGCCTCGCCGACGTCGAGCAGGCCGAAATACGCGGTCATACCCGTCCCCCCGAGCGCGCCCACGTACAGCGGCAGCGGCAGCGCCGGATCGACCTTGGTCAGGCCCTTGCCGTTCGAGTGCGCGTAGGCCTGCACGCCCAGCATGCCAGACACGGCGTCGCCGGTCGCGAATCCGGGATGGCGCGACGCGACCACGCGCCCGACGGTGAGCGCGCGCATCACCTCGCCGATCCCCACCGGCGCGATGTACGACTTGCCCTCGTTCATCCATCCGCGCATCGCGGGGTCGAGGGAGATGAAAAGGTTCTGCACCACGAGCTCCCCGTCGGCGGGATCGCGCACCGGCTCCTCGGTGACGCGCCAGTCGCTGGGTTTGGGCAGGCCGACCGGACGGGCGGCCAGGCGGAATTGTCGATTCATCATGACGCTCAGCTCCGTCGGCAGTCGGGCTGGCGGGTGCCCGGCCGCGTCATCACGATCTGGTACAGCTGCATGAACCGCGCGCGGAATCCGCCCGCGCACGACAGCAGATAGTAGCGCCACATGCGGTAGAAGCGCCGGCCGTAGCGCGCCTGCAGATCCGGCCACGCGCGCTCGAAGTTCTCCCACCACGCCATCAGCGTGCGGTCGTAGTTCGGCCCGATGTTGTGCACGTCCTCGGGGACGAACAGCCCCTCCATCGCGCGCGTCACCTGCGCCAGCGATGGGATCAACGCATTGGGGAACAGGTACTTGTGGAACCACGGATCGATGATCGTCTGGCTCACGTTGCTGCCGATGGTGTGGATGAACGCCACGCCGCCCGGCTTGAGGCAGCGGTCGACCGTCTCCATGTAGGCGCGATGGTTCTTGGGGCCGACGTGCTCCATCATGCCGATGGAGATCACGGCGTCGTAGCTGCCGCGCGCGCGGCGATAGTCCTCGAGCTTGAGCTCGACGGGGAGGCCGCGGCAGAGCTCGTTCCCCAGCGCGACCTGCTCGCGCGACACGGTGTAGCCGACGACCTCGACGCCGTAATTCTGCGCGGCGTGGCGGGCGAACGTCCCCCAGCCGCACCCGAGCTCGAGGACCTTCTGGCCCGCGCGCAGCCCGACCTTCTTGCACACCAGGTCGAGCTTGGCGCGCTGCGCCCCGTCGAGGTTGGCCGCGTCCTTCCAGTAGGCGCAGGTGTACGACATCGTCTCGCCCAGCATCGCCTGGTAGAGATCGTTGCCGATGTCGTAGTGGCGCTCGCCCGCCTGGAACGCGCGCGACGAGCTTTGCAGGTTCCACGCCCGCGCCGCGGCGGCGAACAGGGCGGCCCGCCAGCGCGTGACGCGCTCCTGCACGTTCGCGCGGACGAGGCGCGCGGTGAGCTCGTCCACGGATTCGGCGTCCCACTGGCCGTCCATGTACGACTCGCCCACGCCCAGCCGCCCGTCGCGCAGCGTGCGCACGTAGAAGGCGGGATCGTGTACCTGGATGTCCCACGGTCGGCTGCCGCCCACGCGCACGTCGGCGATCTCCAGGAGATCGCGCACGGCGCGCTCGGCGCGACCGACGAGCATTCGCGGCAAGACTCTGATCTGTCCCATCATCGTTCGGACCTCACCTGGTTCCGCGTGAGCCGCAGGACCGCGCGCAGCGCGCCGGCGTAGGGGAGGGGCCGGCCGCCGAACATCCAGGCGAACCCGCGCGCGGTGGCGACGCGCGCCGCCGCCGACAGCCAGCGCGGCGCCCGGGCGCGCCCGCGCCCGCCGAGTCGGCCGCGCAGGGCCACGCCGGCGCGGAGGAGCGCGCGCGTCAGCGCGTAGTCCCTCATCGTCGAATGGCCCTCGAGCCGCGCGCGGTAGCCATCGGGCGCGCCGTCGAGGATCGCTTCCGCGCACGTCCGCCCCGACAGCACCGCGGGAAGGATCCCCTCGGCGGTCAAGGGGTGCGCCAGCCCGAGCGCGTCGCCGACGAGGAACGCGCCGTCGCGGTGGCAGGCGTCGAGGTGCGCCGGATCGAACAAGTAGTAAGAGTGCCCTTCCATGTGCTCGAGCGCCCCGCGCGCGCTCGCCGGGACGTGGCCGCTGGCGACGAAGAACCCGCGCGCGTCCGCCCACGCGGCGAGCACCTCGCGCGCAGCGGCGGTGCCTGTGCCGACGTTGAGCCATCCGCCCTTGGGCACGTTCCACGAGTAGCCGCCGAGGTCGTCGTGGAGGAGGAGCTCGGGCTCGCCGTCGGCGCCGACGCGCGTCGCCGCCACCTCGGCGGCGTCGGCGGGAAACTCGCGCTCCTGCGCCGCGACCGGGCGGTCGGGCTTGGGCGGGAACAGCCTGCGCGCCACCGGACAGTTCGTCCCGCCGGCGCCGACGAGGAAGCGCGCGGCGTAGGCCCCGTCGACGATCCACGCGCCGTCGCCTCGCTCCAGGCTCTGCACCGCGTGTCCGTCGACGACGGTGGCGCCGCTCCGCCGCAGCAGGAAATCGTCGAGCTCGTAGCGACGGATGAAGTCGCCGCGCGAGGCGACCGTGTGCCGCCGCCCGCGATACTGCACGTGGCAGCGGTGCCACTCCCACAGCCCGCCGGGGTACTCGCGCCGCGACAGCTCCAGCACGTCCCACACCGGCGGGCTCAGCCAGCCCGCGCACAGCTTGACGCGCGGGAATCGCTTGCGATCGAAGACGGCGACGCGCAGGCCGCCCCGCACCAGCACGCGCGCGCAGGCGCTCCCCGCCGGGCCGCCGCCCACGATGATGGCGTCGAATGGGGTGACGTTCGTCGCCACGCGCACGAAATCTTACATGGATCCGCGCGCGGCGCCCTTGACTTCGTACGTTTGGTTAACTTTGACTTACCATGATCGTGTAGTCGAACGTGTAGCGGTGCTGTCCGTCGATGATGGCGATGGTCATGCTGCCGGCGATCCCGGCGAGGGCGCCGGTCCCCGAGTCCGGGACGACGGTGATGCTGACCGAGCCCTCGCCGCGCGCCATGGTGCCGATGTGCTGGAGGACGAAGCTGCCGGCGCGGCCGTTGAGCGTGCCGACGACGCGCTCGATCGCGACGTACCCCGCCGAGCCCTGCACGTTCGTGCCCGCGGCGAGCATCTCCACGTTGCTCGTCGCGTCGAGATCGCCCCGGAACTGCTTCGCGACGCTCATCCGGGCGAGGCTCACGCCGTCGAGGGTGTCGTAGGGGGGTTGCCGGTTCATGGTGACGTCGAAGCTGCCGGCGGCGCGGGCGCTCATGCCCCATGCTTACCTCGAGCGGCGACGGCCCGGCAACGCCGTTCGACGAACCGACGACCGGGCGTGGACCCTGCCCGGGGAGTGGCGCATCCTGACAGGGCATGACGGGACCACAGCACCCGGCCCAGAGGATCGTGGTCCGCGCGAACGGCGCCGAGCTCGAGGCGTTCCGCGGCGGCGAGGGCGACGGGCCGGTCGTGTGCGCGGCGCACCCCGCGGAGCCGTTCGGCGCCGAGACGGTGGAGCTGCTCGCCGCGACCGCGCCCCGCCGCGTCGTCTGCTTCAACCCGCGAGGCATCGGCGGGTCGGCGCCCGCCGGCGCCGCGCCGCTCGAGCAGATGGTCGACGACATCGAGGCGGCGCGCCGCGAGCTCGGGTCGGCGCCGTGGACGTTCTGGGGCATGTCCGGCGGCGGGTGGCTCGCGATGATCTACGCGCATCGCTGCCCGGAGGGTCTGGCGGGGATCATCGTCGAGAGCGCCTGCCTGTGCTTCCGCGAGCGGCTCGGCGATCCCGGTTGCGCGCTGAGCCCGTTCTTCCCGGCGTGGCGCGCGATCCTCGCCGGCCGCGGCCTGGTCGACGAGGGCAGCCATGCCGGTCCGTCGTCGGGCGACGGCACCGAGTGGATCGACATCGATGGGGTGGGGCAGGTGTTCCGGTGGCGGGGCGGGCCGGCGCTGCTGGTATCGCCCGCGCCCGTCTCCTCCGCGATGCTGCGCGCCATGCCGATCCTGTGGACGTTCGACGCGCGCTCGTGGATCGGGTCGGTGCGCGTGCCCGCGCTCGTCATCGCCGGCGGCGCCGATCCCGTGGTCCCGACGGCGCGGGTCCGGGCCGTCCACGAGGCCCTCGCCGGGTCGGCGTTCCTCGTCGCCGACGGCGCGGGGCACGTTCCCACGGTCGAGCGGCGCGCCGACGTCGCCGCCGCCGTCGCGAGCTTCCTCGGGGCCGAAACATGACCGCCCTGCGCAAGCGGCGCGCGCCGCCGCGCGACGTCGCCGATCGCGTCGCGGCCGTCGACTGGGCGGGCGTGTCCGAGGAGCTCGACGCGCAGGGCTGCGCGGTCGTCCCGGCGGTCCTCACGCGGGCCGAGTGTCGCGATCTTGCCGCGTTGTACCCGCGCGACGAGCTGTTCCGCAGCCGGATCGTGATGGCCGAGCACGGCTTCGGCCGCGGAGAGTACAAGTACTTCGCGTACCCGCTGCCCGATCTCGTCGCCGAGCTGCGGGCGACGTTCTACCCGCGGCTCGCGCCGATCGGGAACCGCTGGAACGCGGCGATGGGGATCGACGTCGCGTACCCGGCGGCGCACGCGCGCTTCCTCGAGCGCTGCCACGCGGCGGGCCAGGTCCGGCCCACGCCGCTGATGCTCGCGTACGGCGAGGACGACTACAACTGCCTGCATCAGGACCTCTACGGGGAGCACGTGTTTCCGCTCCAGCTCGCGGTGCTTCTGTCCGAGCCGGAGCGGGACTTCACCGGCGGCGAGCTCGTGATGACCGAGCAGAGGCCGCGGATGCAGTCGAGGCCGATCGTCGTGCCGCTGCGCCAGGGCGACGGCGTGATCTTCGCCGTGCACCAGCGCCCGGTGCAGGGCAAGCGCGGGACGTACCGCGTGAAGCTCCGGCACGGCGTGAGTCGCCTCCGCTCCGGGACGCGTCACACGCTGGGCGTCATCTTCCACGACGCGGCGTGACAGGAGGAACGACGATGAGGGAGTTCGTCTTGCTGTTCCGGGCCACCGAGGCGGCGCACCGCGAGGCCATGGGCACGCCGGCGCGCGCGCAGCAGAGCATGCAGGCCTGGCTCGCCTGGATGCGCGAGCTCGAGGCGAAGGGTCACGTGAAGAACCGCGGTCAGCCGCTCGAGCGCGCGGGGAGCGTGGTCCGCGGCAAGGCCAAGGTCGTCACCGACGGACCGTACGTCGAAGCCAAGGACCTGGTCCTGGGCTTCTGCGTCATCGAGGCGCGCGACCTGGCGCAGGCCGTCGAGGCGGCGTCCGGCTGCCCGATCCTCGAGGGCGAGGGTTCCGTCGAGATCCGTCCGGTGATGGAGTGAACGAACGCCTCTTCCGGCGCGAGTCGGGGCGCATCGTCGCCGCGCTCACGCGCATCTTCGGCCCGCACAACCTGGCGCTCGCAGAGGACGTCGTGCAGGACGCGTTCTGCCGCGCGCTGGAGGTGTGGAAGGTGCGCGGGATCCCGGACAACCCATCGGCGTGGCTCATGGCGACGGCGAAGAATCGCGCGCTCGACATCATGCGGCGGGACCGCACCGCGCGCACGTTCGCGCCGGAGATCGGACGGCTGCTCGAGAGCGACGCGACGCTGGCGCCGGTGATCGACGAGGCGTTCGCCCCGCAGGCGATCCGCGACGAGCAGCTGCGGATGATGTTCTCCTGCTGCCATCCGCTCCTGCCGGAGGAGGCGCAGCTCGCGCTCATCCTCAACATCCTGTGCGGCTTCGGCGCGAGCGAGATCGCGGGCGCGTTCCTGACCGGCCGCGCGGCGATCGAGAAACGGATCGCGCGCGGGAAGAAGGTACTGGCGCGCGGCAAGCGGTTATTCGACTTGGGGGACGCCGAGTTCGCGGCGCGCCTGGCGACCGTCGCGCGCGCGCTGTACCTCCTGTTCAACGAGGGCTATCACGGCGCGTCCGCCGAGTCGGCGGTGCGCGTCGAGCTGTGCGAGGAGGCCATGCGCCTGACGGCGCTGTTGCGCGAGCATCCGCCGGCCGCGACCCCCGCGACGAGCGCGCTCGCCGCCCTCATGTGCCTCCACGTCGCCCGGCTGCCGGCGCGGATCGACGCGGCCGGCGACCTGAGCGCGCTCGTGGACCAGGACCGATCGCGCTGGGACGGCCGGCTCGTCGCGGAAGGGCTCGCGCTTCTCGAGAGCTCGGCCGCGGGGCAGGAGGTGACCCCGTATCACGTCGAGGCGGCGATCGCGGCGGTCCACGCGGGCGCGCGCACGGTCGAGGACACGGACTGGCCGGCGATCGTGTCGCTCTACGACCGGTTGATGGACGTCGCCCCGTCGCCGGTCGTCGCGCTCAATCGCGCCATCGCGATCGGCCAGCGCGACGGCCCCGACGGCGGGCTCGCGGCGCTCCATGGGATCGCCGATCGCGATCGGCTGTCCCACTATCCCTTCTATCCGGCGGCGCTGGGCGAGCTCGAGCTCCGCCGCGGCAATCGCGAGGCGGCGCGGAGGCATTTCCGGGCGGCGATGGACGTCGCCCGCAACGGCGCGGAGCGCCGGTTTCTCGAGAAGCGCCTGCAGGGCTGCTGACTGCGTCATACTCAGGGCATGCATCTGCGACCGATCGGCGTCATCCGTTCCGTGCTCAGGGACCGCCGCAAGGCGCCCAGACAGGGATCCGAGGGCGCCCCCGATGCGTGGCTCGAGGTGCACGATTGGGCGGCGGAAGGGCTCCAGGGCGTGGCCGTCGGAGACGAGATCATCGTCATCACCTGGTTCCACCAGGCCGATCGCGACGTCCTCCGGACCCACCCGCGGTCCGACCCGCGCAATCCGCTGACCGGCATCTTCGCGACGCGGTCGCCCGACCGGCCGAATCCGCTGGGCCTCCACCCCGTCACCGTCCGCGCGATCGACGGCAACCGCGTGCGCATCGGACCCGTCGAAGCGATCGACGGGACGCCGGTCGTCGACATCAAGCCGGTCATCTGATCCGGTCAGTCGTCGAGGATCACCAGGTCGAGCTCGCCGAGGCGCGCCGGATCGGCGAGGAGGTCGATGGCGACGATCTTCCCGCCCTCGATCGTGAAGCCGAAGACGATGCGCGGCCGTCCGCCCTGCGGCCACACGGCGCCGGCGGCTCCATCGATGAGCGCGGGTCGGGCGGCCCGGGCGCGTCCCGAGAACGTCTTGGCCACCGCCGCCGCGCCCCGGACCTCGCTCGCCGCGCCGATGCGAACGACCTCGGCGTCCGCCCGGAGCACGACGTCCGGATCGAGCAGCGCGAGGAGGGCGTCGAAGTTGCCGTCGCGCGAGGCGGCGAGGAAGGCATCGACGACCTCGCGCTCGCGGCTGCGATCGGCGTCGCGAATCGGGGCGCCCTGCACGCGGCGGCGCGCGCGGCTGGCGAGCTGCCTCGCCGCCGTCGGGGAGCGCCCCACGATGGGAGCGATCTCCTCGAACGGCATGGATCTGAACCGCGCGAAGAAGTTCTACAGCGAGGGTCTCGGCTGGCCGATCGACCAGGAGCAGGGCCAGTGGGTTTGCTTCCGTCTCGGCGGCGGCTCCTTCGGGCTCGGGCTGTACCCGTGGGACGCGCTTGCCGACGACGCGGGCGCATCCGCGAACGGCAGCGGCTTCCGCGGAATCACCTTGAACTATATCGTCCGCGCCGAAGAGCGCGTCGCCGCGGTGCTGGCCGAGGCCGAGCGCGCCGGCGGCAAGATCGTCAAACCGGCGCAGCGCGCGCCATGGGGCGGAACGAGCGGCTACTTCGCCGATCCCGAAGGCTATCTGTGGAAGGTCGCCGCGGGCGGCGGCGCCGAGCTCGCGGCCGAATAGGCCGGAGTCGTCACTGGGTCCTGCCCTCGACGTATCGCTTCAATCCGGCGAAGACGTCGTTGATCCCCCGGTCGAGCTTCCGCCGCATCACCAGTGCGTCCATCACCTTTCCGAGCAGGCCGAACTTCACGCGGTACTCGAAATCCTGCGTCACCAGGGTCCCCGCGGCGTCGGGCGTAAGCTCTGTGCGCCACCTCATGTAGACGATCGGCCACTCGCTCTCCGCCACTTCCATGGCGTGCACGCGCTCGGGCTCCCACGCCGTCACGCGCTCCTTGACCCAGCCTTTCGGCTTGAGGTCGCAGCGCCGCATCGCCCCGACGCCTTCCTTGGCCGGCGAGACGCAGCGCGCCCTGGCGACGCCGGGGTTGTAGTGCTGGACGGCCTCAATGTCGGCGAGAGCGGTCCACACCGCGTGGGCGGGCGCGTTGATCCGGATCTTGTGATGAAGGGTCCTCATCGTCTACCTCCTGTCTTCCGGGCTCGTCCGACATTCCCGTTCGAGCGCGCGCCGGCAACGTCCACTGCCTTTTCACCGAGTCGTCGCAGGATGCTCGGGTCGTTGTAGGTTCTCGACAGGAGCAGCAGCCCCTCCATGTAGGCGACCACCGCGCGCGCGTTCTCCGCGGCGTCGATCCCCGCCACGTCGCCTCCCCGCACCGCCTCCGCGAGCGCCGCCGCGACGAAGCCCGCGATCTCGTCGAAGACCTTCCGGACCCGTCGGCGGATCTTCGCGTCGTGCGAGCTCATCTCGGCGGACAGGTTGCCGAAGGCGCAACCGCCGCACTCTCCGGTGGTCGTCTTTTCCTGCGTGCTTGCCGCGGCCATCGCGTCGAAGAAGCGGCGGATGCGTTCGAGCGGGGGAGCATCGCCTTCGAGGATCGGCGCGACCATGTGCTCCCTCGCGAGCTTCCAGCGGAGGTCGAGGGCCGCGAGCGCGAGGTCACGCTTCGATCGGAAGAAGTAATAGAAGCTCCCCTTCCGGACGCCGGCGCGCGCGCACAGCTCGTCGACGCCGACGCCCTGGTATCCGCGGGCATAGATGAGCTCCATGGCCGCCGCCACCAGTCGTTCGCGGGCATCGCTCGTCCGTCCCATGGGCGTAGTAGACGACCGGTCAATTATCGCCGCCTTCGGCGCGCGCGTCAAGCGGGACGTGCCGCGAGTGCTGTGCTCCGGGCATGAGCTCGACCCGCATCGTTCGCCGCGTGAACGCGCCCCGCGCGCTCGTCTATCGCGGGGCTGCCGCCGTGAGTGAGCTGGCGCAGCCGTTCGACATGGCGCTGCCGTCGTTCCTCCAGCACCTCCGGGTCCTGGAGGGTTGCGGCGTCGTCCGCTCTAGGAAATCCGGCCGCGTCAGGCCGCAGGAAGCACGATGAAATGGGCTTCCGGACCGGGCGGGGCAAGGCGCTCGAGCAGCTCGTCGAGCACGTGAAGAAGACGCGCGTCTGATCAGCGATAGCCGCGAGCGAGCAAATATTTCGCGCCGGCCTCGAAGGCCTTGGGGCCCGGCACGAAGAACCCGAAGGCATCGGCCAAGCGGGCGATCGTGTTGAACGAGAAGGAGACGGCGAGCGCGTCCTCGATCTGCTCCCGCGAGACACCCGCGGCCAGGAGGGCGCGTATGTCGTCCGCATCGACCGAGTGCTCCCTCGCCAGCTTGCGCAACATGTGCAGCGTCGCCCGCAACGGCTTCTCGATGGCGGCGGAATCGAGATCGGAAAGCGCCGCGGAGACTTTCGCGCCGTCGCGGTATGCGCCCTCCGCGACCGCCGTGTGGGCCTTCGTGCACCACTCGCAGTCGTTCGTCTTGGCGACGACCGCGGCCATGAGCTCGCGCTCGCCGACCGACCACGCGGAGGGCCCGCGCATCGCCTCGTGGGTCACGCCCTGCATCGGCCCGCCGTAGAAGTCGGCGCGGTACCTGACCAGCTTGATGACGTCGAGCACGGGCTGGCGCGAGAAGGCGCGGATGAGTGAGAAGAGGATCTTCGTGCCGAAGCCATGGCCGCTGTCGAGGATCGCGAGGCGCATGGTCATTTCCTCTCGGCCGCCGCACGAAGTGCGGCGAGCGCCGTGTCGTACTGGCGCGACGCCTGGCCGATTGCGGCGCACACGACGACCTCGAAGATCTGGTCTTCGCTCAACCCCGCCGCCCTGGCCGCGGCGATGTCGTCATCGGTCACCCGGCGGGCGCGCTCGGCGACCTTGCGGATGAGCGTTCGCAACGGCTCCTCGAGGCCCGCGTTGTCGAAAGCGGCGCGGCGCTGAGCAGGCGAGGCGAGGCCGTCTCCTTCGAGGATCCGCGCGACCAGCGCTTCTCGCGCATGTCGGATGTCGGTCATGCTGCCGTCCTACGCTTCGGCGGCGCGCGCAAACCGTTGGAGGAGACGACCCCAGTCGCCCTCGGTGTCGAAGATGCGGCGCATCTCGTCACGACGCGACCCGAAACGGTCGAGGCGCCGATGCTCCAACTCGACGCGTGTGCTCCGCTCGCTTACGGCGATGAAGCGGACCTCGACTTCGGTCTTCAGCGTCGGGTCGGGCTGCCAGTCCGCGCTGATGTCCCACGACAGCACGAGTCGCGAGTGCGGTTCCCACGTGAGCACCGTGCCCCACTCGCACGTGCTTCCGTCGTCGCCGCGCTCGTACCAGCGGCCCCCGACGCGCGGTTCGATCACGGCATCGATCGCCCGGGCCTTGCCGATCTTGTACTGCTCCAGCGGCCACCAGGTGCCCATCTTTTCGGTGAAGACCCGCCACGCGACGGCCTGCGGCGCCTGCACGTTCACGACCTTCCGCACGCTGTTCGTATCGGCATCGGACATCATCTGCTCCATCGTGATTCTCTCTCTCTGGCCGCTTCTCGCTCGGCCGCTTTCTTGAACGCCGCGAGCGCCTCATCCCAGAATCCGCTGAGCCAACCGCGCAGGACCTCGATCCCTCTCGGGTCCACCGCGTAGACACGCCGCGTGCCCTCCGCCCGATCCCTCACGAGGCGTGCCTGCTTGAGCACGCGGAGGTGCTGGGACACCGCCGGACGGCTCACGTCCATCCCATCCGCGATTTCTCTCACCGATCTTGCCCCGCCGCGCAGCCGGTTGAGCACGGTTCGTCTGGTTCGATCGCCGAGAGCATCGAGCACTCGATCAACGTTAGTCACCACTTACCGTAAGTTACAACTAACCAAGGCACTTGTCAAGAGCCCTCGGGTCTACCCGCGTGGGTTCGCTCGGGGCAGCTCCTCGTTTATTGGATCGTCACCGCGCTCTTCTGCCTGCAGATGAGCTTCACCGCCTACGCGCAACTGCGCCTGCCGCAGGTGGCGGAGGCGTTCACCCACCTCGGCTTCCCCGCCTACTTCCGGGTGGAGCTCTCGTGGGCCAAGGTCCTCGGCGTGGTGCTGATGCTTGCCCCGGTGCCGGCGCGGCTCAAGGAGTGGGCCTACGCCGGCTTCGCGATCGACCTCGCCTCGGCGCTCATCGCCCACCTCTCGGTGGGCGATGGCCCGGAGGCGTGGGGCTGGGCGGCGGCCGCCGGCGTGCTCTGGGGGCTCTCGTACTTCTTCTGGCGCCGCCTGCAGGGCAGGCCGGCGAGCGCTTGACCGCGCACCGCCGCCGCGTGGCCGGTGAGGCGCGATTTGACGTAAAGTAGGTGCGAGAAATGGAGCTGTACATGAAAAGGCCCGTCCCGGCGCAATCTGCCTCTGCATTGATCGACGAGAGGATCGAGGAACTCGGCGACTGGCGCGGGAAGATGCTCGCGAAAGTGCGCGAACTCATACACGAGGCAGACCCTGAGATCGTCGAAGAGTGGAAGTGGAGGGGGACTCCCGTCTGGTCCCACGGTGGCCTCGTCTGCACGGGAGAGACGTACAAGAACGTCGTCAAGATGACATTCTCCAAGGGAGCTGCGTTGAAGGACCGTTCAGGTCTATTCAACGCCAGCCTCGGCGGGAATGCCTGGCGCGCCATCGACATCCACGAAGGCGACAAGGTCGATGAGGCGGCCTTGAAAGATCTCATCCGCGCTGCGGTGGCGCTCAATCTCAAGGGCAAAGGCGAGAGCAAGAGCAAGAGCAAGAGCAAGCCGAAGCCCCGGCGAGCGCGCAGCAAGCGGGCCGACTAGCTTCATCGCAGCATGCCAGTCAGCTCGACTGGTCTATTTCTCCCGCTGCAGAAAAGCCGCCGCCTGCTCGCCGATCACAACGCAGGGAGCCATCGTGTTGCCGGTCGTCACACGAGGCATGATGGAAGCATCGGCAACACGGAGGCCTTCCACACCATAGACCTTCAATTTGCCATCGACCACGGACATCGGATCGTGGCCCATCTTTGCGGTGCACGATTGATGCCAGAAGGTGCCGAGCCCGTCGCGGAAAAACCGCTCGAGCTCCGCCGCGCTGAGTGATCCAGGTGCGATCTCGCGGTCCGTGAAAGGTCGCAAAGCCGCGGAGTTTCCGATCTCGCGAGCAACCTTCAATCCGTCTACCAGATCCTTCAGGTCGTGTGGATCGTGAAGGTAGTTCGCGTCGATCCGTACGGGATGGGTTGGATCCGCGCCCGTCAGGTGGATGGCACCTCGACTGTTCGGCCGCATCCCGACCGCCAGAGACCACGAAGCGGCCGGGGGTTTGAATCGAGCTCCATTCTCCGGGGTGGCAAAGGGTCCCCGCTTCGCATAGGTGAAAAAGTTGGGAGTGTCCATTGCCGCGGCTGTTTTCCAAAAGCAGGCCGTCTGACTCCTCGGCGCGCCGGGCAGCGCCTTGTCGGTATTCGCCCAGATGCACCCGAATGAAGCGTGATCCTGAAGATTGCGTCCGACGCCGGGCAACGCCTGGAGGACCGGAATACCTGCTCTCTTCAGCTCGGCGGCGTCGCCGATGCCCGACTGCATCAGCAGCTTCGGCGTGTGGATCGCTCCAAGAGAGACGATTACTTCACGTGTGGCCTCGGCACGAAGAATGTTTCCCTGGTAGTGGAGCTCAACTCCTTTCGCGCGGCGGCGATCGAAGAGAATCCGCGTCGTCAATGCGCCGGTGAGGACCGTGATGTTAGGCTGGGCCATGAGAGGGTACACGTACGATCGGAAGATCGACTGCCGTTTTCCATCGCGAATGGTTTCATCGGCGATCGCGCATCCTCCTGCCCCTTCCATCATGCGGCCGTTCGGGCTGGGAAAGCGTGGCAGCCCCACCGACTCGGCGCCCTCCAGCAGCGCCAGGAAGAATGGGTGCGGTTCCGGTGCGGGCTGCACGTGTACCGTTCCGCGCACGCCGCGATAGTCAGGATCAGGGCTTCCAGTCCACTTCTCGATGCGCTGGCGATACAGCTCGAGAACGGCTTCATAACCCCACGATGGATCGCCTGATTCGGAAGCGTAGAAGTCCCAATCACCTCGGTGTCCACGTGACCACGTCGAAACGTTGACGCTCGAGCCCCCTCCCAGGACCTTACCCATCGAGAAAGGGATCGCCCTTCCGTTCAGGTGTGGATTCGGCTCGGCAACGAAGCCCCAATCCAGCTCGCTCCGAAGCGTCATATACCAGAGGTTCGGATCCTGGACCAAATCCGTCTCATCCGTGCCGCCCGCTTCGAGCAACAGCACTTGCGTCTTCGGGTCGGCCGCGAGCCGCGCCGCCACGACGCTGCCGGATGTGCCGGCGCCGCACACGATGTAATCGAACGTCGTTCCGACCTCCGAAGACAGCTTCTGCTGGTTGGCGCGGACTCGTTGTGCGAAATCTTCCTGTTGGCGATGCGTGTTCATGGTGACCCAAGTAACGGGGCCCATGGCGAAGTTCTTGGACGGATGTGCGGCGTTCCCACGGACACGTATGGGCTACCGCGGCAGGCTCCGTATCCAGGCCGCCACCCACGCCAGTCCACGCTCGTCCGGGATCTCGGTCGCGATGGGGGGCATCTGATCGCGATCGCCGCGCCGCCCCATGCGGTGGAACAGCGCGCTGTTCTCGGGGCTGCCGGGAAGGATGCGCAGCGCATGAGCGGGATGCGTCGGCAACTGGGCGAGGACGCCGACCGTCGTGCGATAGATCTCGGTCTCGGCGACGGTCCGCTCGGTTCCCGTCAGGCGCAATATTATCTGAGTGTCCGGCCAGGCCACGCCGTTCGGGCTGTGGCAATGCCCGCAGTTGGCGTGGAGGGTACCGAGCGCGTTGCGGGCCGCCCCATCGCCGGGGACGGCGTAGCGTCCGCTGGGGACGGTGACGACGCGCCGGTCGGCCAGCCAGTCCACGTTCACGCCGTCGTCCTTGCTGAGCTGCAGACGAGAGAAGCCCAGGATGTGCCCGGGCTCACCCATGTGACAGGACCAGCAGCGAGCCTGGCTGGGCACGTCGTGCGCGGTGCCGTTGACATCGGTCGCGCCGTCGGGGGCCAGGATCGCGTCGCTTCCGTCGGGACGCCAGACGAACGCCCCCATCCAGTAGTCGGCCTGGTCGTTGCCGGTGTCGGCCACCCGCTCGATGACGCGCGTCTCCAGGAGCACGCCGTCCAGAGAGAACTCCTTGAAGAACTGCGTCCCGACGGGAAAGCGCCAGTGTTCCGCGTCGGAGGTGTCGATTCGCGTGCCGGAAGGGAGGCGCATCCAGCGTCGCTTGGTCGCGCCGTCGGCCCACAGCGGATAGGCCGGCTCATAGGCGACGAGGTCGTCCATCAGGGTCTTCGCGGCGATATCGCGGTAGAGACCGGCCTGCGACAGGCGCTCGCGCACCCTTGGCTTGGTGGACGGGTCCCTGCAGGCCGCCAACCCGACAATCAGGATCGCTATTGCGCAACGCATTCGCGGGAGACCTTGTTGGCGATCGCGGGAATCGTGAGGATGTAGTGGGCGATGTCCGTCGCGTCCTCGTCGGTGAGCTGACCGAGCGCACCGGCGGGGCCGCTGGGCATCAAGCAGATGCGCGCGCCATGCCGGTCGACCCCGCGCTTCATTGCCCTCACCACGTCGTCTGCGGACCAGTCGGCGAGGCCGGTCGCGTCCTGGGTGAGATTGGCCGAGTAGAGGTGAGGAGGGAACGGCGGAGACGGCCGAACCGGCTGGAAATCCCGCCCACCGGCGAAGGGACGGCTCATGTCGATGGGACGAGCACCGCCGGGGGGAAGCGACGGCGTGTGGCAATCGAGGCACACGCCGGCCATGGTCGCCAGGTACCGCCCGCGCATGGCGCTGGGGTCGTCTTGCGACGGCGAGGGTATGGTCACCGGATCGATCGGCGCCGCCGGATGCGGGGGAGCCGCCCAGGGCGGCTCGCTTGGCGGAACGGCGTGGCTGACGGCGGGCACGGTGCGCAGATAGGCGACCACCGCGTCCGCGTCTTGGGCGGTCATGTTGTGATAGACCCAGTACGGCATGACCGGGATGAGCGCCTTCCCGGTGGGGGTGACGCCGTTCTGGAACATCTCCTTGATCTGGGCGTCGGTACGATTCTTGAGCCCGGTCCCATCGGGCGTGAGGTTCCGGGTGTTCAAGCAGCCTTTCCCCGGATCGGGATCGACATCGATGAAGCACTCGACCCCGGCGAGATACCTCGTCCGGTCGAAGCTGCCGTCGGGGTTGTGGGGCGTGTGGCAGTCGTTGCAGAGCGAGACGTGGTCCACGAGATACTGGCCACGCGTCGCCGAGCTCTGCGCTGTTTCGGACGGGCTCGATGCGCCGTGTCCGCAACCCCCCAAGAAGGCCAGGCCGAGCAGGCAGCTCGACAGCAGCCGGATCCGAGCCATGCGCGTCATGCGGTTTCGCCTCATGGTCGCTTTGGCCTAAGAGATCGACTCGCTGGTGACGAGCGGCCTGGACTGAGCGGCGCCCGGCAGGAGCCCGAAGGCGATCACGCCGGCAACGCCGAAGGCCCCACCGCAGGCGGTGACGCCCGCCCAGCCCCACCGGCTCCAGCTCCAACTGCCCACCGCCGAGCCAACCGCGCCACCCAGGAAGAACGCCACCATGTAGATGGTGTTGAGGCGGTTTCGCAGCGAGTCGTCGAGGCCGAGGATGCGCGTCTGGTTGGACACGTGGTTCCCCTGGACCCCGAAATCGAGGAGGACGATCCCCAGGCCGAGCCCGAGGAGGGTGTGGCCGGCGGCGGCGAGCACCGCATAGGAGATCGCGACGACCGCGATGCCGCCGCCGTTGACCCATCGCGAGCCGTAGCGATCGGTGAGGCGACCGGCGAGCTGGGCCGCGAAGGCGCCGGCGACGCCGAGGAGGCCGAAGAGGCCGGCGACCTCGCTGCCATAGTGGAGCGGCGGCGCGGCGAGACGGAAGGGCAGCGTCGTCCAGAAGACGCTGAACGCGGCGAAGGCGAACGCGCCGAGGACGGCGTGGCGACGGAGCGGCGGCAGGTTCGCCACGATCTTCGGCAGCGAGCGAAGGAGCTCGCGGTAGGGCACGCGCCGTGGCGGCAGTTGCGGCTGCAGGAGCCGCGCCAGGACTACGATCAAGACCGCGGTCGCGGCAGCCGCGACCAGAAACGGCGCCCGCCAGCCGAAACGCGAGCCGAGGGCGCCGCTCACCGTCCGCGACAGAAGGATGCCGACGAGGAGTCCGCTGACGACCAGCCCGACCGAGCGGCCGCGCGTGCGATCGTCGGCCAGGGCCGCGGCGTAGGGGACACAGAGCTGCGGCGTGATGGTGAGGATGCCGAGCAAGTAGCTGGCGATAAGGAGGACCGGCAGCGTCGGTGCGAGCCCGACGCCGATCAGCGCCAGCATGCCGGCCGTCGCCGCGCCGAGGATGAGGCGGCGCCGATCGTAGGAATCCGCGAGCGGCGTGACGAGGAGGAGCCCGGTGGCGAAGCCGAGCTGAGCGGCCGTGGTCACGAGGCCGATCGCGCCGGGCGTCGCGTCGAACGCCCGGGCCATATCGGCGAGGAGAGGCTGGGCGTAGTACAAGTTGGCCGCCGTGACGCCCGCGGTCACGGCGAGGAGCGGGAGAATTCCGTTCATGGGTGCAGTAACTCCTTTCGCAGATCGCTCATGTCGTAGACCAAGTCGACCCCCTGGCCGAAACCAGCTGGCCCGGCGTACGGTCGTAGATTCGGCGCGCCCAGCGCGTCAGATGGCTCTGGTCGGCAAATCCCGTGCGCTGGGCGATCTCCGACGCCGGCAGCCCCTCTCGCAGCAATGCGAGGGCGCGCTCCAGGCGCAGCTGCATGATGTATCGGTGCGGCGACACTCCGACCGAGCGCGAGAACACCCGCGAGAAGTGACACCGACTCTGGGCCGCTAGGCCCGCCAGCGCGGCGACTCTGATCGGCTGGTCGAGATGGGCGTGGATGAACTCGGTCAGACGATCCAGCGCCCGTGGTCTCAGCGCCCCGCGAGTCGGTCGGACGGGCTGGGTAAGCGGTCGATTCATGGTAGAGCTCGGTGGCCTTCGAGTCGCCTGCTCGACGAGATCGGCTGCGCAGAGTCGAGCAGGCGTTCCAGAGAGGCGCGCAGGCGGCGCAAACGCCGCAAGCGCTGGAAGCGTTGGATGGCCTCGTAGAGACCGAAAAGCGCGAATCCGGTTCTTACTACGTTGGACAAGACGAAGACCATCAGTGTCATGACAACTGCAATCCCTTCGGTGGCATCTTTCGGCGCTCCTTCGGCGACGACCGTGTCGCCCGCTATCAGATAGCGCCGCGCGTATGCCCCCGTTCCTATATGTTGCTTAGGCGGTTCCTATTTTTTTGCTAGCCCTGCGCGGCTCGTGCCTGCGTGGGAGGCGTCGACTTCGTTCAGTCGCGCGTGCTACGAGCCGACGCGTTGGCCGGCGAACCGCCCGCCGAGACAAGCACGGCACGGGCGAGGGCATCGGCACGGCCGCGCCGGCTCGAGCCCGCGCCCGCCGTCACGATCCGTTCGCCGGGATGACTTCGATTTCGATGTTCCGGTCGGATTCGACGCGCAGTCGCCCGCGCTCCTCGCGCCGCAGCCGAAGCCCCGATCCTTTTTCTTCCAGACGACGCTGCAACATCAGCAGGCGCGTTTCCAGGTTGTCCTTGTAGGACGGCAGCTTCAGCGCGGGGTGGAGGCGGAGCTCGCGATTCTGAAAGGTGGAACGCCGCTCATTCTCGCGCAGCGTCACGATCAGCCACAGGATGCGCCCGGGGATTCCCTTGATAAGGTACTCGTCGTCGATGAACACGCTGTCATCGGCCTCGTAGTAGCGCAGGCGCAGCGAACCGCGCGGGCGTTCGAGGGGTGGCGCGGCTGAAACCTCGCGCTTGCCCTCCTCGTCGTCGTGAAGGGCGACGCCTTGCGCCAGCAACAGACCTGCGATGGTGAGCAGGTGCACGTCACAGTCGTCGAAGGCGGCGAGATCGCAGCCTTCGGTCGCCAGCACGCCAAAGAGGTTTCCGCGCAAGAGCAGCGGCACCGCGAGCACGCTGGCCGCCTGATCGAGCGCGGGAAGCGGGATTTCGCGCTCGCCGCCCTTCGATCGCGCCAGCTGCTCCTGCACGGCTCGGTCGTAATAGATCTCGTGCCGCATGTTGGCGATGCGAATCGGCAGGCGGTGCAGGGCGCAGGTGCCGACGATGCCGACCCCGAGCGGAATGCGCGCGCCGATGCCGGAATGAGGGAAGCCGCGGCTGGCGAGCGCGTACAACACGCCTTCGAGCGGTTCGAGCAGATACAGGCTGACGCTGTCGTAGCCGAAGTGCGAAGCCAGGATGGAAAGCCCGCTCTCGACCAACCCTTCCAATTGCTCCGACCCCGCAACGCTCTCGCTCAGTCGCGAGAGCGCCGCGACGACTTCCGGTGTGGTTCGCGGCCGCCCGCGCTCGACCGGCGCGGGCGGCTCGGCGGCCTTGTCCGGCCCAATCTCAACCGCACTGACCTCCAGCACTTCGAAAACGTCGGCAGATCGCAGCGAGACCGCGCCCGGCTGCTGCGTCAGGGAGGTCACCGCGCCGAGCCGCCGTACCATCGCTTCGAACGTATCGCCGTGGGTTTCGCTGCGCGCGAAGCGCACGAACAACCGCCACTGCTGGGCGGTGCGCGGATGGGTCATGAGCAGCACCCCGATCGGGTTTCCTTCCAGATTGGCCCTCGACTTGTTGAGGAACTGACACCAGAGCGCGACGTGCCGATCGTCCACGCGCAGGACGTGCGACACCCATGCCGCATTCGGGATGCCGTCTGTCGACGAGGTCGCGAGCACCGCGGCGAGCGCGCCCTCGAAGCATTCCGGCGGAAGCTCCGAGAGCGAAACCGGGCTCACCCGGGCACCCCGTGACCCGCCGTGGGCCCCGGCGGCTGGTCGAACAGCTCTTCCGGCGTGAGGTCGACGACGGTGAAGCGGCGCGACCACATCGCAAGATGGAGCTCGCCCGGCACACCCGCCCTGATGTGCTGGGCGCCGAACGCGGCCAGGTGCTCTTGCGCTGCGGAATGATGCTCGGGCCAACGGACGAGCGCGGCGTCGCGGCCCTTGACCTGCACGGTGCGGTAATTGCTCGCCAAGGCTGCCGCCAGCGCTCCGCGTCCGGTCGCCGTCAAATTCGCGACCGACCGGCGCCCTTCCGGCATGGGAACGAGAATGCGAAGGCGTCCATCGGGCGTGACGCGCGCCGCGCCGCAGCGCACCACCTCCGGCTTTCCCGTCTCGTCGCAGGTGCCGAGCACGAGGCTCGGGCCCAAAGCCAAGAAATCAGCCAAGCCGCGGATCGCGGCGGGCGACAGGCGAGTCATCAGGTGGTCTCCCAAGGAGGAACATGTACGGACGTCCCACGCATCTGACAAGGCGGCTGAACCGTCAAAGCGCACAAACGTTCAATCCCGCGCGCCGCCGGGCCGTAGACAGGAGGTGCTCCGCGCGGTTGTCCGCCGCGCCCACTTACGTTGGAGGACACTCTGCATGACGAAACCCGCATTTCACCCCATCGAGGCGCTCCGCGCCAAGGTTCCCCTGTCCCGGCCCGGCGATCCCGGCTACGCCGCGGCCACCTCCATCTGGGCCCGGCCGAGCGGCCCGGGTCCGGTCGCCGTCGCGCATTGCCGGACCGCAGCCGACGTACGGGAAGCCGTGCGGGCCGCGCGAAAGCACGGCCTGCCGCTGTCGGTGCGTGCCGGCGGCCACGACTGGGCCGGACGCGCCCTCTGCACCGGTGTGGTGATCGACCTCACGCCGATGCGCGCCGTCATCGTGGAAGAGGACCGCAGCGCCGTCCGAATGGGGGGCGGCACGCTCGCGCGCGATCTGTTCCCGGTGACCGACCCGATCGGACGCGCGGTGGTGACCGGCACGGTCGGCGCCGTCGGCATGGGCGGCTTCACCCTCGGCGGCGGCTACGGTGCGCTGATCGGCCGCTTCGGCCTCGCGCTCGACAACCTGCTCTCGGCGGAAGTGGTGCTGGCCGACGGCTCCTTCGTGGTCGCCAACGATCGGTCGAACCCGGAGCTGTTCTGGGCCCTCCGCGGCGGCGGCGGCAACTTCGGCGTGGTGACCGGGATGCGCCATCGGCTGCATCCGCTGGCGAAAGTCTACACCGGCATGATCCTCTACCCGGTGGAGCAGGCTGAGGCGGTGCTCACCGGTAGCGCCGAGCTCCTGGCGAGCGCCGGGGATGACCTGACCGCGCAGGTCGGTTTCATCTCCGGTCCCTCGGGCGAGCCCATGATCTTCATCACTCCGACCTGGTGCGGGGCCCCCGACGAGGGCGAGCAGCGCGTGGCGCCGCTCACCCGGTTGGGCACGCCGCTGGTCGCGAACCTGAACGCTTCCCCGCCCGGGATGGCCAACACCCTGTTCGACGCGCACATCGTCAATGGGCTGCGGGTGTACATGGAGACGCGCACGCTGCCGAGCCTCTCCCGAGGCGCCATCGCCGCCCTGATCGATTCGATCGCGACGCGTCCCTCGCCGGGCTGCTTCGCTGTGACGCACGAGTTCCGCGGAGCTCCGGCGCGCGTGCCGGTCGAGGCGACCGCCTTCGGTCTGCGCTCCGAGCACGTCGTCGTCGAGCTGGTCGCCGTCACCGACTCCGATTCCGACGCAGAGGCGCACCGAGCGTGGGCCAAGGCCACCTCGGAAGCCCTGGCGCCGTTCGCCCGTCCCGGCGGCTACGCCAACTTCCTCGTCGACGACGATCCCGAGCGTGTCCGGGCGAGCTTCGGACCGAACGCTGGGCGGCTCGCGCTCGCCAAGCGCCGCTACGACCCGGACAACGTCTTCGCCCGCGCCATCCCGCTGCCGGCCCATCAAACGGAAGAGCCGGTCCCGTCACGCAAGCGGGCATGACGGACTTGCGCCGGGGACGTACTCCGCCTGCCAGTAGGCGCGTGTCGCGGCGACCCGGCGGCGGTCAGCTGGACGATGTCCATCCGGCAGCCTCGAGCGCGGTTCGCAAGTGCATGTACGCGCGGTGGGCGCGTTTTTTCACTGTGTCGGCGGTCGTTCCCAGGATCGCGGCCGCGGCCCTCACGCTCAGGCCTTCCACCCGGATGAGGACATAGGCGGAGCGGTTCTTCTCCGACATCCGCTGCAGCTCCACCCCGACCACGTCCGCGAGATCGCGGCAGCGAGCCGCGGTTTCGGGGTCTTCACCGGCGAGGCCATCGTGCTGCTCCGCGGCGTCGCGCACCCAGCCGAGACCCTCGGCGCGCCGCCGGCGATATCGCACTCGATCGCGCTGGATCGACCGGGCTATCGCGAACGCCCAGTACAATGGATTGTCTCCGATGAAGGTCCCGCGGGCGCGGTGGACCCGCAAGAACGTCTCCTGGAAGAGATCGTCGGCCTCGGGGCGGCCGCCGCCCAGATGGAGACAGTAGCGATACAGGCGAGGCTCCATCGACCGGTAGAGCCTCTCGAAAACGTCGGCGTCGCCCTCGGCATAGCGCTTCATGAGCTCGCCGAGCTCGTCGGCGACCATCGTCCCTTGCGTCATCGGTCGCAGGTGGCGTACCGGGCCAATCGCCCCGCGCGCCCCGTCCGAAACATCACGGGCATCCATTACCTCGCAGGTGCGCGGACCGAGCGGGTACTGGCGATGCATCCGCGTTCTCCAGATTCGAAACGTTGCGGGCAGGCCTTCTCGCCGCCAGCGAGGTGCTATTTCGCGGCGGAGGCATCCCCGTACAGTCCGGTGAGCATGCGCCGCACCGAGTCCTTGAGCTTGGTCCTTGCCATCCCGCCGCAGGCCATGACCGCCAGGCCTTGGCGGAAGGTGCAGACGAACCGCGCCAGCGAGGCGGGATCCTCGTCCGCCGCCAGGTCTCCTTGTTTCTGAGCTCTTGCATAACGCGCGCGCAGCAAGTCTTCCTGCATCGAGCGCTGCCCGGACATGTAGGCCGCGATGTCGGCGTTCTCCTCGCTGCACACCAGCGCGCTCTGCAGCACGAAGCAGCCCAGCGGACGTCTGGGGTTCGTCAGCTGCTCGACGCTGCGGAGCAGGTATTGCTCCGTAACGCGCCGAGCGGTCGGCTCTTCCACGACCTTGAATGTGCGCGCAGCGTCGATCGCGTAATAACGCTCGAGCGCACGCATGAACAGCTTCTTCTTGCTCGTGAAGGCGGAATAGAGCGCGGGCCGGTTGATGCCCATCGCCGACGTCAAATCGCTCAGCGAGGTGCCTTCGAACCCTTGACGCCAGAACACGACGAGCGCGGCGTCCAAGGCCTCGTCCACGTCGAATTCGCGCGGCCTGCCGATCGTCTTCGAGCTGTTCACGTTCCTCTCCCGGCCGGTCGTCGCGACCGGCACCTGCAGAGCATATATAGTGCACTTTCCGACCAAGTGGTAGGAAAATCGACGTGCGGCGAGAAAACGGCGGAAAACGTCGTGCTCGCGGGGGCGCGAGCGTCACCGAGCGCGACCGGACGCGTCTCTCTGAACAGCGAGATGCTGCATGCCCGGCGCCACGCCGAGGCGTTCGGCAAACCAGGATCCGTTTTCAGCACACCAGGGAGGCACGAGATGAAGGGCAGTGAGATGAACGCGCGGGGTTTCGATTACGTGATCGTCGGGGCGGGTTCCGCCGGCTGCGTGCTTGCCGCACGTCTCAGCGAGGACCCGAGCGTGCGCGTCGCGTTGCTGGAGGCCGGCGGGCCGGACGACGCGCCGGAGATCAGCATGCCGGCGGCGTTTCCGCAGCTGTTCAAGACGAAGTTCGATTGGGATTTCGGGAGCGAGCCGGAGCCCGGTCTGGCCGGGCGAAGGGTCTACCTCCCACGCGGGCGGACGCTCGGGGGCAGCTCGGCCATCAACGCCATGATCTACATTCGCGGGAACGCGGTCGACTACGACGATTGGGCAAACGAGGGTGCGCGCGGATGGTCGTACCGGGAGATGTTGCCCTACTTCATCCGCGCCGAGTGCAATGAGCGCGGCGAGAGCGCGTATCACGGTGGCTCGGGGCCATTGGCCGTGCAAGATGGCCGCTCCCTGCACCCACTCGTGGACGAGCTCATCGAGGCGAGCGTGAGGTCGGGCCATCGCCGCAATGACGATTTCAACGGGTCCCAGCAGCTCGGAACCGGACGCTATCAGGTCACGCAGCGCGACGGCGTACGGTGCAGCGCCGCATCCGCCTATCTCCACCCGTCGCGCCATCGACCCAACCTGCACGTGATCACCGACGCGCTCGTCGTTCGAGTGGTGATGGAGCAAAATCGCGCTTGCGGCGTGTCGATCCGCCATCAGGGGAAGACGGAGACGCTGCGCGCAGAGCGGGAGGTCATCCTCGCGGCCGGCGCCTATGGCTCGCCGCAAATCCTCATGCTCTCGGGCATCGGCCCGGCCGCCGAGCTGGCGCCGCTTGGCATCCAGGCACTCGTCGATCTGCCGGTCGGATCCAACTTGCAGGATCATCCGCTGCTTTCCATCAACTATCTCACGCACGAGAAATCACTCTTCGGCGCAGGCTCGCCCGCGGACTTCGCGCTCTACCAGCAGGGCCGCGGGCCTCTGACCTCCAACGTCGCCGAGGGCGGCGTGTTTCTTTCGACCTCCGGCGATGCGCGCGTGCCGGACGTTCAATTCGAGATGGCGCCCGTCATGTACTTCGATGAAGGGCTGTCGGTGCCTGTCGCGCATGCGTACTGCGTGGCCTTGACCCTGCTCAAGCCCACCAGTCGCGGCAAGGTGTCCTTGCGCTCGGCGCGGCCCGACGCAAAGCCGCGTATCGCCCACAACTACTTCACCACCGAGCACGACCGCGCGACGATGATCGCCGGCGTGCGATCGGCGATGGCCTTGCTGGAGCAGCCCAACCTTCCGGCCTCGGCGCCGTTCTCCGCTCCTGCATCCACCAGGGACACCGATATCGTCACGTTTCTCGAGCAGCGGACGGGAACCAACTACCATCCGACCAGCACGTGCGCCATCGGCTCCGTCGTAGACTCCGATCTTCGTGTGCTCGGCGTGGAAGGGCTGCGCGTGGTCGATGCGTCGGTGATGCCGTCCGTGGTTCGCGGGAACACCAACGCCCCGGTCATCGCCATGGCAGAAAAGGCGGCCGACATCGTGCTCGGCAAAGAAGGCAGGGCAAGCGTGAGGACCTCGACCATGAAGGCGGGGGTCGGCTGGGCGTAGCCACTTTCGCTCATCCATCGGTCACATTCCTCCGTCGAGCGGGGTCATACATGTGAGACCCGCGACGCCCGGCCGATGTGACGGGGCCAGGGTGAGAAGGAGGAAAGGCGTGGCTGAAAG
>DATFWE010000026.1:0-2031 GCA_035259575.1 Haliangiales bacterium | reverse complement strand
TCAGCATGTCCTTCAAAACGGCGTCCGCGGCTCACCGAGCGCGGGCGACATGATCGCGACGGGCATGAGAGGAGTGGAGAAGGCGAAGCCGGGCCGGCCGCGCCAGTCGAGCAGGATGAGGCCGCCTTGCCCGCGACCCTCCTCGACGAGGAGATCGACGGCGACCTTCGCGGCGTACTCCGGATCGCCGGCGTCCTTCAGGTACGCGAGTGTCCGGTGCCCGAGCACGACGCGGATGATCGCCTCGCCGTCGCCGGTGCACGACACACCGCCCACCGAGCTGTCGGCGTAGGTGCCGCAGCCGACGAGCGCGCTGTCCCCGACGCGACCGGGCGCCTTGTCGGCGGTGCCGCCCGTCGACGTCGCTGCGGCGATGGTGCCGCTGCGGTCCAGGGCGACCGCGCCGACCGTGCCGCCGATCGTGCTGCGCCGGGCGCGCTCGGCATGGCGCTTCCGCTGGCGGTCGGTGACGAGCGATGCGGGGTCGCACTCGGCGATACTCGCCGCGCGCGCGAACGCGAGCGCCCCTTCGCCCACCAGCAGGACGTGGCGGCCCGCGTCGAGCACGCGGCGCGCGAGCGTGATGGGGTTGGCGATGCGCGAGACCGCCGCGACGGCGCCGCACTGCAGCCGGTCGCCTTCCATGATCGATGCGTCCATCTCTACCATGCCGTCGCGGTTGAGGACCGAGCCGCGTCCTGCGTTGAACTGGGGGTCGTCCTCGAGGGCGCGCACCGCGGCCTCGACGCCATCGAGCGCGGCGCCGCCCGACGAGAGGATCTGCCAGCCCGCGAGGGCCGCGGCGCGCATGCCCCGGCGAAGCTCGTCGCGCCCCTCGCCGGGATTCGCGCCGGCGCCGCCGTGGACGATGATCGTGGGCACCCGCGCGGCGGCGGAGCGGTCGGCCGATGGCGGCATGCTCTTCACCGTGTCACAATCCGGGCGGATTGCCAAAACAACGGACGCTTGCGCAGCTGAATCGGATGATCGTCGGCTGCCGCCGTTGCCCTCGCCTGGTAGCCCATCGAGAGTCGGTCGCGGTCAAGCCGCCGCCCCGCTACCACGGCCAGCGCTACTGGGCGCGACCCCTGCCGGGCTTCGGCGACCCGGATCCGCAGCTCCTTCTGGTCGGGCTGGCGCCGGCGGCGCACGGCGGGAACCGGACGGGTCGGATGTTCACGGGTGATCGGAGCGGCGACTGGCTCTTCGACGCGCTCCACCACGCCGGCTTCGCCAACCAGCCGTGCTCCGAGCGTCGCGGCGACGGCCTCGAGCTGCGCGACGCCTACATCACGGCCGCGATCCGCTGCGCGCCACCCCTGAACAAGCCGACGCCCGCCGAGATCGCGCGCTGCGAGCCGTACCTCTTGACGGAGCTCCGGCTCTTTCGCCGGGTCCGCGTGGTGGTCGGGCTGGGACGCATCGGCTGGGAAGCGTACCTGCGCGCGCGGCGCGCACTCGGCGAGCCGCCGCCGCGACCCGCGCCGCGGTTCGGCCACGGCGGCCAGGCGCGGTTCGGCGACGGCGTGACGCTGATCGCGTCGTATCATCCGAGCCAGCAGAACACCTTTACGGGCAAGCTGACGCGACCGATGCTGCAGGAGATCTTCGTGACGGCCCGGAATCTTCTGGCGTGACCGCTAGTCCACGAGGTCCGTGGGCAGGCGAGGCCGCTCCGACACGGTGAGCGTCAGCTCCCGTTTTTGACCCTCGCGGAGAATCGCGACGCGAACCCGCTGGCCGGGCCGCAGCGTCTTCACCTTCGCGAGATAATCCTGATGGGTTTTGATCGGGCTGCCCTCGATCGAGGTCAGGATGTCGCCGCCGACGAGATACTCCTCGCCTTGGACGACCACCGACATGGTCCCGCCGCGAAGGCCGGCCCGTTCGGCCGGGCTGCCTTCGTACACGACCTCGATGAGGTAGCCCGGGGAGAGCGGCAGCCGGAAGAGCGACGCGATCTGGGCGTCGATCTCGCGGCCTTGCAGCCCGAGCCACGGCCGCGCGACGCGCCCCGTCTCGCGCAGGTCG
>DATFWE010000025.1:0-9881 GCA_035259575.1 Haliangiales bacterium | reverse complement strand
GCCAGGGCGAGCCAGACCGCGCAGGCCGCGACGAGCGGCCAGCGCGGCGGCTTGGTTCGGTCGGCGACGCGTAGGAGGTCGCGCGCCGTCCGCGCGACAGCGAAGCCGGGGTCGCGGGCGAGGCTGCGCATCGCCTCTCGGTCGTAGAACTCGACACGCTCGCGGATCGTCGGGAAGCGATCGCCCAGCGCGCCCACCTCCGGCGTCCACCTGCCGTAGCGGCGCGTCGCCGCGGCGTACGCCATCTCCGCGCTGTTCACCGAGATGGTCCACACCTCATGGACGACGCGCTGGCGGAGCATCCACGGGGCGATCGCCGCGGTCACGCCGGCGATGAACCACGCGGTGACCCCGATCACGCGACGCCACGCCGTCGCGTCCGGCTTGCGCCGGAGGACCAGCGCCATGGCGAACGGCACCGTCGCCGCCGCGGCCAGGCTCAGCGGACGCGCGAGGTTGCACAGCCCCAGCGCGATACCGCCGGCGAACGACGCCGCCGACCGGCGCGCGCTCGTCCCGAGGACGAGAAAGTACAGCGCCACGAGCGCGAGCACATTGCCCAGCGGCTCGGTCGTCACCGACAGGGCGTAGCGCGCGTTCTCGAAATCGAGCGCGAGGGCGAGCCCGGCGATCGCACCCAGCCACGCGTTCGCGAGGCGCCGGACGATCTCGAACATGAGCACCGCCGCGATCGCGCCGAAAGCGACGTTGGCCGCCCAGGCGGCGACGACCGACGGGCCGGTCAGCGCGAACAGCGAGCCGAGGAACATCCAGTAGAGCGGGCGCACGCCGTCCCACCACATGTCCCAGGTCGGGTCCCAGCGCTGGCCGCGCGCGAAGTCCTCCGCCATCACCGCCCACCGCCGCGCGTCGGACACGGGCACGCCCTTGATCACGTGCCCGAACGTGTCGCCCGCATGGCCCACGCCGACCGCGATGCGGAACGCGACCGCGACGAGCCCGATGGCGAGGCCGATCCACGCCGGGTGGATCGCTTCCAGCCGCGCCAGCGCGCGCCCGACGCGCGAGCCCATCGCCGACGACCATAGGCGTCGGTCCCGGGGGTGTCAAGGCGACCGCCCGGCTTGACACGACCCCGACCGCATACTACGCCATGAGGGTTGCGCCGCCCCCTCGTTCGCCTGCTCGCCGTCGCCCTGGCGGTCGTGTGCGCCGGGATCCCGATGCTCGGCGGCCTGCACTCCGGCGCCGAGGCGCACCGCTACTGCCTCGAGCACCAGGCGCTCGAGGAGGTGACGGTCGCCGGCGTCGACCGCGCGGCCGATGCGTCGCCCGGCGTGGCACGCGCGCCCGGCCAGGCGGCCGCGCACGAGGCGTGTCCGTTCGCCGCCGTCACCCGCGGCGCCGATCGCGTCGTCCCCGCGCCGCCCGCGACGGCGCCCGCCGTCGCGTCCGTCGGCGAGCCGCCGCCCCCGCCCGTCGCCCCGCGCGCCTTCCTCGTTCTCTCCGTCGCGCCCAAGACGTCTCCTCCGCGCGTCGCGGTCTAGTCGACTCCCCGACCCCGACGCAAGGAGGTGCTCATGCAACCCGGCCGATGTGTCGGCGCGATCGTCCTCGTCGCGACGGTTCCCGTCGCGGCGCAGGAGGTCTCGCCGGAAGAATTGAAGGCAATCGAAAAGGCGACCGCCGCCGACGCGACCGCCGCCACCAAGGCCGCGCCGCCCCCGGCGCCCGCGCCGCCGCCCGCAGCAGGCGGGGGCGCGTTCTTCACCATGCTGCCCGACATCTCGGTGATCCTCGACACCGCGCTGGCCGCGTACACCGTGCAGGATCCGCTGCAGCAGGGCGGCCACGACCCGGCCAAGAACGGCTTCAACCTGCAGCAGCTCGAGCTGGCGCTGGCCAAGACGGTGGATCCCTACTTCCGCTTCGACGCCAACCTCGTGTTCGGCGCGGACGGCTTCGAGCTCGAGGAGGCCTACGCGACGACGCTCGCCCTGCCGGCGAACCTGCAACTGCGCGCGGGCCAGTTTCTCACCCGGTTCGGCCGCATCAACGCGACCCACCCGCACACCTGGGACTTCGTCGATCAGCCGTTCGCGCTGTCGCGCATTTTCGGCGGCGACGGCAACCGCGGGCTCGGCCTCGAGGCGTCGTGGCTCGCGCCGCTGCCCTGGTTCGTCGAGCTCGACGTGTCGGCGAACCAGGCCGACGGCGAGGGGACGATGCGCAGCTTCTACGGCGCGAACGACCTCGGCGTCCACGGGCCCCAGGACTTCCTCTACACCGGCGCGCTGAAGCAGTTCTTCGCCCTGTCCGACGACTGGTCGGTGTACTTCGGCCTGTCCTACGCCAACGGCCCCAACTCGACCGCCAAGGGCAACCGCACCGACGTGTTCGGCGCCGACCTCTACCTCAAGTTCCGCCCCATCACCTACGGCAGCTACACGATCGTGTCGCTGCAGAGCGAGGTGTTCGTGCGGCGGCGGCAGGTCCTCGACGACAATACGCTCTCCGACGTGGACATGTACGCGTACCTGTTCTGGCGCTTCGACCGCCGGTGGGGCACGGCGGCGCGCTACGAGTACGGCAGCCGCACCTTCGGCGACGTCGCCGACGACCTCGACCCGTACTGGACCGGCGCGCGCCACCGCGTCTCGGCGAACCTCACGTTCTGGCCGACCGAGTTCTCGCGCCTCCGCCTGCAGGGGTCGGTGGATGCGCCGTCCTGGCTGGACAAACCCACGCTGGCGGCCATGCTCGCGTTCGAGGTCGTCGTCGGCACCCACGGGGCGCACAAGTTCTAGGAGGCTCCATGCGCAAGCTCTTCGCCGTCTTCGTTCTCCTCTGCGCCGCCGACGCCGCGGCGGCGGTCAAGGTCGTGGCCACCGTGCCCGACCTGGCCGCGGTCGCCGCGGCCGTGGGGGGCGACAAGGTCAGCGTCACGTCGCTGGCCCTGCCGACCCAGGACCCTCACTTCGTCGACGCCAAGCCGAGCCTCGTCATCGACGTCAACGCCGCCGACCTCCTCATCGCCGTCGGGCTGGAGCTGGAAATCGGCTGGCTGCCGGTGCTGCAGACATCGGCGCGCAACCCCAAGATCATGGTGGGGGGGCCCGGGTTCCTCGACTGTTCGCGGTTCGTCAAGCTGATGGACATCCCCGATCGTCCGGTGGACCGCAGCCAGGGGGACATCCACCCCGGCGGCAATCCGCACTACCTGCACGATCCGCGCGCCGTGGCGCTCGTCGCCCAGGGCATCGCCGCCAAGCTCGGCGAGATCGATCCGGCCAACGCGCCCGCCTACCAGAAGAACGCCGCCGCGTTCCTCGCGCAGCTCGACGCCGCGCGCGGCCGCTGGGAGGCGCGGATGGCGCGCTACCGCGGTGCGCCCATCGTGCAGTACCACCGTTCGTGGGTGTACATGGTCGACTGGCTGGGGCTCACCACCATCGAGTACGTCGAGCCCAAGCCGGGCATCCCGCCGACGGCGACGCACGTGGCGCGGGTGCTCGTCCTCGCCAGGGAGAAGAAGGTGAAGGCGATCCTGCAGGAGAGCTTCTACCCCGACGCCACGAGCGAGGTCCTCGCCCAGAAGATCCCCACGTCGCTGGTGATCCTGCCGGGCGGCACCAACGTGAAGGGTGGGCAGACGTACGTCGAGCACATGGAGGAGATCGTGACCGCGATCGAGCGGGCGCTGTCCAAGTCATGAGCGATGCCATCCTGCGCTGCGACAAGCTCGAGATCGGCTACGGCCAGAGCCTGCTGCCGCCCATCGACCTCAGCGTGACGGAGGGACAGTTCCTCGGCGTGGTCGGCCGCAACGGCGCCGGCAAGACGACGTTCTTTCGCACGCTGCTCGGCCTGATGCCGCCGCTGGGCGGCAGCGTCGCGCTCGCCCCCGGGACGCCCATCGCCTACGTGCCCCAGGTGTCCCAGCTCGACGCGCTCCTGCCCATCCGCTCGCGCGACGTCGTCGGGTGGGGCACGCTGCGCGGCTGGAGCTTCCTCCGCCCGGGGCGCCCGCGCGAGGAGCGCGACGCGCGCGACCGCGCCCTCCGCGAGGCCGACGCCGCCGTGCTCGCCGGCGAGGCCTACGGCGAGCTGTCGCAGGGGCAGAAGCAACGCGTGCTGTTCGCGCGCATGCTCGCCTCCGACCCGCGGCTGGCGTTCCTCGACGAGCCGACCGCGGCGATGGACGTCGTCGCCGAGCGGCACGCGTTCGAGGGGCTGGTGCGCCTGTCGCGCGAGCGCCGGCTGACGGTGGTCGTCGTCACCCACGACGTCGAGCTGTGCGCCAAGCACGCCGATCAGGTCCTGTTCCTCGATCGCGAGGACCAGACCGTGATCCAGGGCGACCCGCAGACGGTGTTCACCCACCCCGAGTTCGTGCGCCACTACGGCCCGGTGAAGGTGGACCATGGGGGGTGAGCGACCGACGTGGGAGGCGTTCTGGGGCGCGATCGAGCTGTTCCGCGACCCGATCCTGTGCGCGCTGGGGGCGGGCGTGGCGCTCGGGTTCCTATCGGTGTACGTGGTGGCACGGCGCATGGTGTTCGTGAGCGCCGCCATCACCCAGGCGGCGGGCCTCGGCGTGGCGGCGTCGTTCTTCGCCGGCCTCAAGCTCGGCGCGTCGTTCGACCCCATCCTCGGCGCGGCGGCGGCGTCGCTCCTGGCCACGCTGCTGTTCACCGCCGATCCGGCGCGCCTCCGCCTCACGCGCGACAGCCTGCTCGGGTTGGTGTTCGCCGTGTGCGGCGGCGCGGCGGTCCTGCTCGCGTCGCGCGTCACCCAGGAGCAGAACGAGATCCAGAACATCATCTTCGGCAGCGCCGTCGTGGTGCGGCCGTTCGACCTCCAGGCCGTCGCCGCCGTCGGCACGCTCGTGCTCGCGATCCACCTGTGGTGGTTCCGCGGGCTCACGTTCGCCAGCTTCGACCCGGGCGTGGCGCGGGTGCAGGGCCTGCCGACGCGCCTCCTCGTCACGGTGGTGTTCCTGTCGATCGGCGTCATGGTCGGCGTGTCGGCGCGCGCGCTCGGCGCGCTGCCCGTGTTCGCGTTCTCGACGCTGCCGGCGACCGCGGCGCTGCTCCTGGCGCGGCGCCGGCTGTGGCTCACGTTCCTGTTCGCCGCCCTCCTCGGCGGCGGCGCCGGCGTCGGCGGCTACATGTTCGCGTTCTTCCTCGAGTTCCCGGTGGGCGCGTCGCAGACCGTAGTGGCGGCCGGGCTGGTCGTGCTCGCGTTCCTCGTCCGCCTCGCGCGCCGCTGATCCGCGGAATCTATGATAAACCGGCGGGGGACATGGCATTCCTCCGCCACGCGTGGACCGTCGCCTGGAAGGACCTCCGGGTGGAGCTCCGCACGCGCGAGATCCTGTCCACGATGGTGTTCTTCGCGGCGATGATCGTCATCGTCTGCTCGTTCGCCTTCGTCGAGAAGGTGCCGTCGATCGGCGATCTGGCGTCGGGCGTCCTGTGGGTGGCGGTCGCGTTCTCCGGCACCATCGCGCTCCAGCGCGCGTTCGAGCGCGAGCGCGAGGGCCAGACCATCCGCGGCCTCCTCCTCGCCCCGTCGGAGCGGTCGGCGATCTTCCTCGGCAAGGCGCTCGGCGTCACCATCTACCTGGCGGTCGTCGAGGCGGTCGTCCTGTTCCTAGTCGGCGTCCTGTTCGGCGCGCCGGTGACGCGGGACCTGCCCCTCGTCGCCGCGATCGTCGTCCTGGCCAGCATCGGCTTCGCGCTGGTGGGCTCGACGTTCGCCGGGATGCTCCTACGCACGCGCGCGCGCGAGCTGCTCCTGCCGGTCCTCCTCTACCCCGTCATCACGCCGGCGCTCATCGCCGGGACCAAGGGGACCGCCTCCCTTTGGGCGACCACCCCCGGCCTTGCCGAGGCATACTTCTGGATCAAATTCTTGGCGGTGTTCGACGCGATATTCCTGGTCGTGTCCCTGTGGGCGTTCGAATCCCTGGTGGTCGAATGATGAAGACCCTCGTCCTCGCAGCATGCGCGCTCGTCGCCGTGGCCGGCTTCGCCGTCCTCCCCTTCCTGGTGATGGACGCGCCGCTCGCCTACGACCTCTACTTCAACCAGAAGATCTTCTACTACCACGTGCCCGCGGCGGAGACGATGTTCGTGTCGGTGTTCGTCTCCGGCATCGCGTCGATCGGCTACCTGGCGACGCGCAGGCCCGGGTGGGACGACACCGCCGTCGCCGCCGCGGACCTGGTGCTCGCGTTCGGGGCGATCATGCTGCTCACCGGACCCATCTGGGCCCAGGTCGCGTGGGGGACGTTCTGGGTGTGGGACGCGCGCCTCACCTCATCGCTGCTGCTGTGGATGATCTTCGTCGCCTACGCGTTGATCCGGCGCTACGGCGGTCCGGGCTCGGAGCGGCTGGCGGCGGGGCTCGCCCTGTTCGGGATGGTCGACGTGCCGCTCGTCTACTTCGCGGTGAACTTCTGGCGCACGCAGCACCCCACCAACAGCGTGATCCCGACGCTGCGGGGGGAGATGCGCACCGCGTTCCTGGTGGGCACCATCAGTTATCTGGCGATCTACGTCGTGCTGCTCATGGCGCGGCGGGGCGCGCGGCAGGCGGAGCGCCGCCTGCACGACCTCGCCGAGGAGATCGAGACCGCATGAAGCGCATCATCCTTGTCCTGTGCTGCCTCGCCGGCGCGGCGCGCGCCGAGGTGTCCACGCCCAAGCCGGAGTGCTTCGCGAACCCCGCGCGCTGGGCGTACGACCGCTCCGTCGAGACGCTCGCCCAGCCGGGGCAGCGCTTCCTCGCCGACCTGCGCGCCTGCGACTCGACGCTCGCCGCCAACATCGAGGAGGCGGTGCGCTACGACATCCAGACCAAGGAGCTCGCCAGCTTCGCCAAGAACCAGAAGGCCGTGCTCGCCGCCTACGGCGCGGCCTGGGGGCTGGTGGCGCTGGCGGCGCTGGGGGCGTGGCTGCGCTGGCGGCGGGTGACGCGCCTGCTCGCGGAGCTGGAGGCGAAGGTGAAGCGATGACCGCCGCGCACTTCATCTACATCCCGGTGGTGGCGATGCTGGGGCTGGTGCTCGGGTTTTTCCTGGGCGGGCGCGCCGCGCGCGACGCGTTCGAGCTGCAGAAGAAGAAGGAAGCGGCGCGCCAGGCTAGGCAACGCGATAAAGCGGCGCCTCCCCCCGCATGATCCGGCCGACGTTGTCGGCGACGATCGCGGCGAGGCGGCCGAACGCCTCCTGGGTCGAGCCGCCCAGGTGGGGCAGGACGACCACGTCGTCGCGCGCGTAGAGGGGGTCGTCCGGGTCCCATGGCTCGTCCCAGAACGTGTCGAGGCCGACGCCGCCGAGGCGGGGGAGGGCGCGCTCGAGCGCGGCGCGGTCGACGATCGCCCCGCGCGAGCAGTTGACGAGGATCGCCCCCGCCTTCATTGCGGCGAACGCGGCGTCGTCGAACATCCCGCGCGTGGCCGCGCCGAGCGGACAGTGGATCGACACGAAGTCGGAACGGGCGAGGAGCGCGAGGAACTCGGCGCGCGTCGACGTCGACCGCACGGACGCGACCCGCATCCCCAGCGCCTCGGCGGCCGCGGCGACGCGCGAGCCGGATCGCCCGCGGCCGATGAGGCCGAGCGTTTTGCCGTCGAGCTCGGTGCCGACGGGGACGCCGATGTGGGCCTCGCCGAACGCGCGCCGGGCCGCGGGCAGGCGCTTGGCCGCGGCGATGAGCAGGAACAGCGCCGTCTCGGCGACGGCCGCCGAGTTCGCCGCCGGCGCGTTGCACACCGGGACGCCGCGGGCGCGCGCGGCGTCGAGATCGACGCCCTCGTAGCCGACGGCCGGCTGCTGGATGAGGCGCAGGTCGCGCGGCGCGGCGACGGCGCTGGCGTCGATGCGCGAGTTCGACGGCAGGATGACGTTCGCGTCGCGGAGCTCGTCGAGGAGCGGTCGGGCGAAGTGGCGCACGCGGATCGACGCCCCGGCGGGGAGGCGCGCGCGGATGGCGTCGACGAGCGGGAGCCAGCCGGTGCCGCAGAACACGATGTTCATGGCGCGAGCGTCCGCATGGGCATCGAATGCTATCATCCCCGGCATGTTTGAGCTCACCGAACAACAGCAGGCCCTCGTCGAGACCTGCCGCGAGTTCGCGGCGCGGGAGATCGTGCCGGTCGCGGGCAAGCTCGACGAGCACGGCACGTTTCCCAAGGAGATTCTCGAGAAGGCATGGGGTCTCGGCCTGGTCAACTGCGAGATCCCCGAGGCCTACGGCGGCGCCGGGCTGTCGTGTCTCGAGCACTGCTTGATCCTCGAAGAGATCGCGTACGGCTGCGCGGGCGTCAACACGTCGATGGCGGGCAACATGCTGGGCGCGATGCCGCTGCTCATCGCCGGCTCGGAGGAGCAGAAGCAGAAATATTTCGGCCGGCTGGTGAAGGAGAAGATCTTCGCCGCCTACTGCTGCTCCGAGCCGGACGCCGGCTCGGACGTGGCGGCGTTGTCGACGAAGGTGAAGAAGGTCGGCGACGACTACGTGCTGAACGGGCAGAAGCGCTGGATCACCAACGGCGGCGTCGCCTCGTGGTTCACCGTGCTCGCCACGTTCGACAAGTCGTGGCGCCACAAGGGAATCGCCTGCTTCGTGGTGGACGCCGACACGCCGGGCGTGCGCATCGGCCGCAAGGAAGACAAGATGGGGCAGCGCTGCTCCAACACTTGCGACGTGATCTTCGAGGACGCCAAGATCCCCAAGAGCGCGCTGGTGGGCGAGGAGGGCGCCGGGTTCAAGATCGCGATGAAGACGTTCGACCGCTCGCGACCGTGGATCGCCGCGGGGGCGGCGGGCGTCATCCGGCGGGCGCTCGACGAGTCGCGCGCCTACGCCCTCGAGCGCAAGACGTTCGGCGTGCCGATCGCGCAGCACCAGGCGGTGCAGTTCATGCTGGCGGAGATGGCGATCGCCTACGAGGCGACGCGCCTCCTGTGCCACAAGGCGGCGTGGAGCGTCGATCAGGGCAAGCTGGACTCGATCGTGTCGTCGTACGCCAAGGCGTTCGGCGCCGACGCGGCGATGCGCGTCACCACCGACGCGGTGCAGATCTTCGGCGGCTACGGCTACACTAAGGAGTACCCCGTCGAGAAGCTGATGCGGGACGCGAAGCTCCTGCAGATCTACGAGGGGACGAGCCAGATCCAGCGCGTGGTCATCGCCCGGAACCTGCTTGCGGGGAAGCTATAGCCTGCTCGCGGCGCTCGCCGCGTGCGGCGGGCTCGACCCGGTGCCGCTCGATCGCTACGGCGCGGCCGCCGAGGACGCGCTGTGCGAGTGGGCGGTCGCGTGCCGGCACGTCCCCGACGACGCGACCTGCCGGCGCTTCATCGATCCCAAACGGTACGACACGCGGCGGGCGGCCGAATCGATCGCGGCCGGTCGGTTGAGCTACGATCCCGACGCCGCGGCGCGCTGCCTCGACACCGGACGGCGCGGGCCGTGTCCGTCGTCGTTCGACGACCCGAGCTGCGGCCGCGTGTTCGTGGGGCGCGTGGCGCGGGGCGGCGCATGCACGTCGCGGATCGACTGCGCGGCCGGGGCGGACTGCGAGAACCGCACCTGCGCCGCCGGCTGCTGCCGGGGCACGTGCGGCGCGCCGGCCCCGACGCCGCCGCCGCTCGCGCCCGTCGGCGCGTCGTGTCAGACGCACTTCGACTGCGTGGCGATCGCCTACTGCGATGGGGGGACGTGCCGCGAGCTGCCGAAGAACGCCGGCGACGCGTGCCTGTTCGGCTGCTGGTACGGCGACCTCACGTGCGACGTCGCCACGCTCACCTGCGTGAAGGTGGCCGGGCTGGGCGAGGCGTGCGACGCGCGGCCGTGCGACGCGGCGTGGGCCTATTGCGACGGCGTGTGCCGGCCGCGGCCGGGCGCGGG
>DATFWE010000024.1:0-18323 GCA_035259575.1 Haliangiales bacterium | reverse complement strand
AGCCGTCGATCCGTGCTTGAGGCCGTTCCGGAGGACGTAGATTAGGCAGTTGCGAACCTCCGTGGGCGTCCTGAGCGGCCGCGCGTGGTACCGATCGCGCCACAGGCCGCCGGCGCAGCCGGCGGTCCTGTTGACGACTCGCGCGATTCCCGACGCCAGCCCCTGGACACCGCGCGAGAGCGCGGTGCGGTCGGCGGCCTCGACGATCATGTGGATGTGGTCTTTTTGGATGGTGAAGTGAACCACGCGGCACGGTAGCTCACGACGCGCGCGGCGCTTGAGGAGCTTACCGATCTCGCGGGCGATCGCGACATTGCGCATGTTCGGCGAGCCGTTGACCGCGCGGAGGGTGACGTGGAGCGGGTGGCGTGGGTTGAGCTCGGGACGGGGCCCATGGCTGACGCCCGACTGGGGTCGGCCACGCTGATCGTAGCCAAACTGGCCGGTCGGCTTTCGGCCTGAGTTCTCGCGCGGCCCGCCCCATGTCGGCGGTTTCGGAAGCGACAGCTGTCGGTGCGCGCGTCGGCTCATTCTTGCTCAGGCACATTTGTAACGGGTAGCCAAAGTCAACAGGAAACGCACTGCCTGTGTGCGGTGACGCGCCTGTGGACGGCCCGACCCGGTGCCGACGGTGCGATCGGGCGGCCGCCCACAGGGCGCTTGACCGGCCCGCGACCCCGCTGCACTCGTCCGTGCCTCGTCGCCGACGGTCGCGGGCCGCTCACACCGCCCACAGGTTGCTGCTGCTAGCAGAGTTGAAAAGAGAGCCCCCACCCCCCGGGAGTCGCGGCGCGTTGCGGCCCGTCGCGTACTCTCTGGGTTCTGTTTTTTGATCGGGGGTGGGGGCGTGGGGGCTCTCGGGGGGCCAGGCGCTGTGGGGCTTGTGGGCAAGCGCGGCCCTCGCGAACGGAGTCAGTGATCGGGTATCGTGCGCCCGCGCTTGTCCACAAACCCAGCAGCGCGAGCCGGAGGCGGTCGGGGGGACGCCGCCTCGCCGCCCTCAGGTCCGCGCCTCCCGCCGCGCCGCGACGACGCGCGCGAACGGGCGCATCTCCAGCTCGGCTAGCGTGAGGCCGGCGGCGGCGACCTCGTCGTCGTCGATCGCGCCCGAGGAGTGGGCGCGGAGGAAGTAGCTGAGCAGGGCCTGGCCCGCGTGCGGGTCGTCGACGGCGTCCGCGCCGGTCGCGCGGGCGAGGAAGGTCGCCATGCGCTCCGACGCGGCCGCCAACCCCTCGCGGAAGAACGCGTACGCCGCGGCGTAGCGCGTCGGAAGCTGCGCAGGGTGGAGATCCCAACCCTGGTACAGCCCGGTCGCGAGCGAGTGGCGCACGTCGTCGGCGTGGAGGCGCCACGCGGCGTGCACGGCCGCGCGGTCACCGACGGGCAGTACGCTCGTCGAGCCGTCCGACAGCCACACTCCGGTGCCGGCGAGCGTCGTCTTCATCACTTGCTTGGCGAATTCGCACGCGGGATGGCGCATGCCCTGGTGGGCGGCACTGATGTCCGACCCGCTCGTATAGTCGTACGTGCCGAAATGCGCCCCGCGGCAGCGACCGGCGGCGGCCTCGACGAGACGCGGCAGCATCGATCGGCCGTCGGCGTCGAGCACGCACTGCGTCGTCTCCACCATGATCTCGATGGGGATCGCCCCGCGCGCGAGCCCGAGCCCAGCCTCCAGCGACGCGAGGACGTCGGCCATCACCGCGGCCTCCTCGACGCTGACGATCTTCGTCATCGTCACGACGAACCCGGCGGGGAGCGCGGAGGCGCGCCGCACCAGCGCCGTCACGAAGCGCTCCAGCGTGCGGAGCGCGCGCGCCGCCGTCTCGCCCGACAGCGACTTGATGCGGATGCCCACGAACGGCGGGAGCGTGCCGGCGGCGTGGCCGGCGGCAACCTCCGCGGCGGCCGACTCGGCGTGGCCGTCCTCCTCGGCGTCGGGCCGACTGCCGTAGCCGTCCTCGAAGTCGAGGCGGAAGTCCTCGACCGGCTCGTGCCGGAGCTTGGCGACCACTCGCCGGCGGATGTCGGCGGCGAGCGACGCGGGCACGCCCGTGGCGGCGGCGAACGTCCCGGCGTCGGGGGCGTGCTCGTCCAGCACGGCGAGCGCTCGCTCCCCGAGCGCCCGCGCGGTGTCGGCGCGGAACCGATCGGCGCCGCCGTACACGGTGTGGATGGGCTGGCGCGCCCCGGAATCGCCGGGGTAGCGCCGCTCGAACGCCGCGTGGGCGGCGCGCAGGCGCGCCAGCGCCGTGTCGAACGTCACGGCGCGGCCCGCTCGGCGATCGCCCGGCGGAACTCGCCGAGCAGGTTCTCGGCGATGCGACGGCGATAGCGCGCCGACGAGCGCACGTCGTCGATCGGGGCAATGTCCGCGCCCAGGACCGCGCCCGGATCGCCGGCGACGACCGCCGCCTCCGCCGCCGGGCAGCGCGCCACGATCGGCGCCACCCCGCCGAGCGCGATCCGCGCCGCGGCGACCCGCCCGCCGGCCAGATCGGCGCAGCCGGCGAAGCACACCTTGGAGATCGCCTGCGCCCGCCGCGGCCCCACCTTGCGGTAGTAGTGCACCCGCTCGCCCTGCGCGCGCGGCAGCCGAACGCGCGCCACGATCTCCCCCGGCGCGAGGATCGTCTGCTTGTAGCCGGTGTGGTACGCGGCGTAGTCGACCCAGCGGGCGCCGGCCCGCGAGCGGAGCTCGATCGTCGCGCCGTAGGCGAGCAGGGCCGGCGGCGAATCGGCGGCGGGCGACGCGTTCGCGATGTTGCCGCCTACGGTGCCGCGGTTCTGGATGGCCCAGCCGCCGGTCTCGGCGGCCGCCTGGACGAGCATGGGGAACTCGCGCCGCAGGACCTCGCTCCGGCGGATCTCGGTGTAGGTCGTGAGCGCGCCGAGCGTGACCGCTTCGGGCGTGACCTCCAGGCCGCGCAGCTCGGGCACGCCCCACACGTTCACCCACCGGCGGTGGGAAAGCTTGCCGGCGGCAAGCATCACCATGACGTCGGTGCCGCCGGCGAGCGGGCGGAAATCCCCCTCGCCGAGCAGCGCCAGCACCGCGTCGAAGGACCCGCCCGGGACGAGCTCGTACTCGGCGAGGAACGGTCTCACGGTTGCTTCACCCGGCTCACCGCCTCGAAGATCCGCATGTACCCCGTGCACCGGCACAGGTTCCCGGCCAGCGCCTCGCGGATCTCGTCCTCCGTCGGCACCGGGTTGTCGGCCAGCAACATCGCCGACGCCATCACCATCCCCGGCGTGCATATGCCGCACTGCGCCCCGCCGTGGTGGAGGAACGCCTCCTGCACGGGGTGCATCTCCTCGCCCGCCAGCCCCTCGACGGTGCGCACGTCGGCGCCCTCGACCTGCAGGACCGGCACCAGACAGCTCACCACCAGCTCCCCGTCGATCCACACCGAGCAGGCGCCGCACTCCCCCTCGCCGCAGCCCTCCTTGGTCCCCGTCAGCCCCAGCTCCTCGCGCAGGACGTCGAGCAGCCGCGCCAGCGGATGCGCGGCGGCGCGCCGCTCGGCGCCGTTCACCCGGAACCGGATCTCAGCCATGGGCCTCCTCGATGGTCTCCTCGATCGTCTCCGGCGTGGCCGGGATGCGCGTCGGCGACACGCCGAGCGCGTCGCGGATGGCGTTCGCGATCGCCGGCGCCGGTCCGTCCATCGGCAGCTCGCCGATCCCTTTCGCGCCGTGCGGACCGTAGGCGTATGGGCTCTCGACGAAGAACGCCCGGATGGGCGGGACGTCGACGCTGGTCGGGATGATGTAGTCCGTCATCCGGCAGTTCGCCATGCGTCCGTCGCGCCATACCACGTTCTCGGTGAGCGCCCACCCGATGCCCTGCGCGACGCCCCCCTCGATCTGGCCGACGGCGAGGACCGGGTGCATGACGCGCCCGACCTCCTGCACGGCGACGAAGTCCTCGACGCGCGCCTCGAACGTCACCGTGTCCACGGCCACCTGCGCGACGTAGACTGCCCAGGAGAACGCGCCGTAGGCGTCGCCGCGGAACGTCGTCTCGTCCCACGAGACGTACGGCGGCTGCAGGTACTCGGCGACGGCGCGCAGCGGCCCGTGGCGGGCGACGTGGTCGGCGATGTCCGCCGCGCCGCTCGCCGCCAGCGCCGCCTTGACGTCGCGCGCCGCCGCCTCGACGAGCTTGCCCACGATGGTGACCGTGCGCGACGCGACCGTCGGGCCGCTGTTGGGCACGTGCGCCGTATCCGGCTGCGCCACGTCGACCGCGTCGTAGGGCACGCCGAGCGCGTCGGCGGCGATCTGGGCGAACACGGTGTTCGTCCCCTGGCCGATCTCCGTCGACGCCGCCAGCACGCGCACGCGCCCCTCGGCCGTGCCCTCGACCGCCACCACCGACTGCAGATGCTTCTCGCCGGCGCCGGTGAAGCCGGTGCCGTGGAGGAACGCCGCCAGGCCCATCCCCCGCTTGACGCGGCTCGTGGGGTTCTCCGCGGCGAAGCGGCGCCGCCGCTCGTGGAAATCGCTGCGCGCGAGCGCCTCGTCGAGGAGCGCGCCCATGTCGATGTCGTCGCGCACCACCTGGCCGGTCGCCAGCGTGCCCCCCTTTTGGACGAAGTTCCGCCGCCGCAGCTCATCCGGCGCCATGCCCAGCCGCGCGGCGCACTCGTCGAGGTGGCGCTCGAGCGCGAAGATGCTCTGGGGCGCGCCGAAGCCGCGGAATGCCCCGTGCGGCGGGGCGTTGGTGGCGACGGCGCGGGCGCGGATGCGCAGGTCCGCGCACTCGTATGGTCCGGCCGCGTGGATCGCGCCGCGCGACAGGACCACCGACGACAGCGTCGCGTAGGCGCCGCCGTCGATGACGAAGTCGATGTCGAGGCCGAGGATGCGCCCGTCGCGCGCGAGCGCGGTGCGGTGACGCGTGCGCGAGGGGTGGCGCTTGGTGGTGGCGGCCATGTCCTCCTCGCGGTCGTAGACGATCTTCACCGGCCTCCCGGCCTTGCGCGCCAGCAGCGCCGCGTGGGCCGCGATCATCGACGGGTACTCCTCCTTGCCGCCGAACCCGCCGCCGGTCTCGACCTGGATGACCCGGGCCTTCTCCGGCCCCACGGCGAACAGCGGCATCAGCGCCTTCTGCACGTAGTACGGGCATTGCATCGATCCCCATACGGTGACGGCGCCGTCGCGGTCCACCTGCGCGATCGCCCCCTGCGGCTCGATGTAGAGCTGCTCCTGCGCGCCGGTCTCGTACGTCCCCTCGACCACCACGTCCGCCGCGGCGAGCGCGCGATCGACGTCTCCCTTTTCGATGCGGTACTCCTTGAAGATGTTGTCGGTGCCCCAGACGACAGTCCCCCCGGCGAGGGAGTCGGCGAGGGTCAGCACCGCCGGGGCCGGCTCGACATCGATCTCCACCGCCGCGCGCGCCCGATCGAGGAGCGCTCGGTCGGCGTGCGCCAGGAGGAGCACCGGCTCCTCGGGGTGGTTGACGAACCCGTCCGCCAGGCACGGCTGGTCATCGAGGAGGAGGCGGATGCAATTCCGCCCCGGGATGTCGCGCGCCGTCACCACGACGATCTCGTCCCACGGCACGCCGGAACCGAATCGAATCGCGAGGATACGGCCGCGGGGCGCGCGCGAGCGCACCGTGACCCCGTGGATCATCCCCGGAAGGACGAGATCGTCGACGTAGCGCGCGGCTCCGGTGAGCTTGGGGACGGCTTCCTTCCGCGGGACGGCGGCGCCGATGGTCACAGGGCGAGGATATCTCACAATCGCGGGCGACTTAACCCCGCCCCGGCCGCCGGGTCTCCCGTTCACCGGAGGTTTTCATGTCGCGATTGTCTTATGCCCTGCTCATGTGCCTCGGCGTCGGGTGCGCGACGCGCGAGGTCGTCGTGGTCCGTCCGCCCCCGCCGCCGCCGCCGAGACCGGCTCCGCCGGTGGTCGTGGCGCCGGCCCCGCACCCGGGCTGGATGATCCTGGGCGAGCGGACCGTGAACGGCAATTACGATCGCGACACGATCCCGATCGGCGCGGTGGAGGGCCGCTTCCACGAGCTGATGTTCGTGGTCGAGCATCACGCCATCGAGATGTTCGACGTGCGCGTGACCTTCGGCGACGGCGCGGTGTACGACGTGCCCACGCGGCTGGTCTTCCCGCCCGATTCGCGCAGCCGCGTCATCCAGCTCCCGGGCGAGCGCGTCGTCCGCAAGGTCGAGTTCGCCTACGGCAACGTCCCGGGCCGCGGCCAGGCGCGCGTGGAGCTGTGGGGGCGGTAAGATGACCATGTGACCGATCTCTACGCCGAGGCCGCCGCGGCCGCGCCCGCCGCGCTCGTCACCGTCCTTCGCACCGCCGGATCCACGCCGCGCCACGCCGGCGCGAAGATGGTCGTGCGTCCCGACGGGTCCGCGCGCGGCACCATCGGGGGCGGGCGCGTCGAGGTGGAGGTGACCCGGCGGGCCGCCGCCGTCGCCCGCGGCGCCCCCGCGGAGCGCTACGCGCGCGACCTCGGCCGCGATCTCGCCATGAGCTGCGGCGGCCGCATGGACGTGTGGATCGAGCCGATCGATGCGGGGCGGGCGGCGGCGCTCGCCGAGGCCGCGGCGCGACGCGCGGCGCGCGTCCCCTGCGTGCTCATCACCGCGCTCGACGGCGGGGGCAAGCGCGTCGACGCCGACGACGAGGCGGTCCGCACCCGCCGCGCCCGGCTCGAGGACGATCGCTTCGTCGAGCCGGTGCTGCCCGCCGATCGCCTCGTTCTGTTCGGCGCCGGCCACGTCGCGGCCGCGCTGGCGACGCTCGCCCAGCGCATCAGTTTCGAGGTGATCGTCTGCGACGACGACGACCGCTTCGCCACGCCGGAGCGGTTTCCGGGGGCGCGGCTCCTCGCCACGTTCGACGCCGGCGAGGTCGCGGCCGCGCTGGCGCCGTTCGGCCTCGCCGACCACGCCGTCATCCTGACCCGCGACCACGCCGTGGATCGGGCGATCCTCGAGCAGCTCCTCCCGCGCGAGCTGGCCTACCTTGGGCTCATCGGCAGCCGCGGCAAGGTGGAGGAGTTCCGCCGCAGTCTCGCCGCCAAGGGCATCGGCGACGACGCGGCGTGGGCGCGCCTGCGCGCGCCCGTCGGCCTCGACATCGGGGCGGAGACGCCGGAGGAGATCGCGGTGTCGATCGTCGCCGAGCTGGTGCGGGCCCGGCACGCGTGATCAGCGCGCTCGCGCCGCCTGCGCCCCCAGGCGCGCCAGCGCCGCGCGGGCATCGGGCGACAGCGCCGAGTCGGAGATGTCGCGCGCCCGCTCGAGGTTCGCCCGCGCCGCGGCGGGATCGAGGTCGACCTCGACCATCCCCAGCTCGACGAGGGACTTGGCGAGCTCGACCGAGCGCGGGCCGAACACGCGCTCGGCCGCCGCGGCGGCGCGGCGGTAGATCGGCAGCGCCTCGCGCGGCCGGTCGGAGTGGGCGAAGGCGTCGTAGCGCAGCGCTTCCGCGGTGAGCTTCCCCTGCGCGTCGTGCTTCTCGGCGATGGCGAGCGCGCGATCGGCGTAGCCCGCCGACTCGAGGAAGCGCTTCTCCACCCCGGCGATCCACGCCAGCTTCTCGAGCACGAGCACCAGATCGGCGCCGTCCTTGCCGACTGACTGTTCGTCCACCGCCACCGCCTCGGCGAGCTTGGCCTTCGCCTCGGCATAGCGCTTCTGCTTGATGTAGATGCCCGCCTCGTTCTCGAGCGTCATCGCCACCTTGGGGCTCGCCGGTCCGAGGTGGTCGACGTAGATCGCGCGCGCCTCGCGGTAGTCGGCGGCCGCGTCGTCGTAGCGGCCGAGCTTGACCTTGGCGATCGCGCGGTTGTTGAGGATCGCCGCCATGACCATCGACGCCGGCCCGTGCGACGCGCGCGCCAGCTCCGCGGCGCGCTCCAGGTCCGCCAGCGCCTCGGCCGGACGGCGCAGGTTGAGCTCGGCGTTGGCGAGCTGCTTGTACGCCATCGCCAGGTCGTAGGGCGGGCCGCCGAGCTTGCCCCACAGGGCGATCTCGCGCCGCGCCAGCGCCTCGGCCTCCGCCGAGCGGCCGCGCTCGTCGGCGATGCCCGAGAGGATGCTCAGCGCGTCGCACACGTTGCGCGACTCGGGGACCAGGCGCTCCCACAGCGCCAGCGCGCGCCGCGCGTGCGCCTCCGCCTCGGGCAGCCGGCCGGCGCGGTGCTCGAGGTCGCCCATGCGCTCCTCCAGCTTCGCGCGCAGCCGGTCGGCCTCGGCCGTCGCCCCCATCCGTTCCAGCGTCGCGTCGGCGAGCTGCCCCCACAGCCGCGCCTCGTCCGTCCGCCGCCCGTCGTAGGCCACCGCGTAGAGGAGGCGCGTCTCGGCGTAGACCGCGGCGGCATCGTCCCCGGACGACTGGGCGGCGAGGACGGCCTGGCGCAGCGAGCTCTCGGCGTCGGCGAGGCGCTCGAGCTGGATCTCCGCCGAGCCCCGCTGGGCCAGCGCCTCCGCCAGCGCCGGGCGGAACGCGATCAGGCGCGCCGTCAGCACCGCCGCGTCGGCGCGGATGCGCGCGTCGAGGTAGCGCCCCGCCAGCTGCAGCGCCCCGGCGACGTCGACCGCGTCGCGCAGCGCGGCGACGGGGCGCCGCAGCGGGGCGGGCGGCACGCGCGCGGGGGCGGACAGCGCCGCGACGTCGGCGCACTCGACCACCTGCGGCAGCGACGCCGCCGCGTCGGCGGCGCGGCCGGCGAGCTCGGCGTCGGCGTGGGCCAGCTCCGCCGCGAGCACCTGGAGCTGGTGCGCGCGGCGGGCGAGGCAACCGACGCGCAGGTCGTGGACGGCCTCGCTCTCCCGGCCGCGGGCGCGGGCGCGGCACGCGTCCACCTGCATCGCGCCGAGGTCGGCGGCGTAACGGTCGAGTGCCGGCAGCGCCGCCGGCGCAGCGCCGCGGATGGGCGCGCGGTCGGGCTCGCCCCAGGCGACGGACGCGGCGCAGTCGCGCTCCGGGTCGTGCGCGCGCACCCACAGCACCCCGGACGCCGCGATCGCCAGCGCGGCGGCAGCGCCGCCGGCGAGCCACGGCAGGCGCGCGCGCCGGCGACCCAGCTCGTCGGCGAGCGCAGTCATCGACGGCCAACGCGCGTCGGGCGACTCCGACAGCCCGCGCGCGATGGCCGCGCGCAGCCGCGCGGGCACGCCGGGGCGCTCCGGGCGCGCCGCCTCTTCCTTGAGCACCGGGTGCTCGCCGAAAAGCGCCTCCCACAGCGCGACGCAGAAGCTGTACTGGTCCGAGCGCGCGTCGGCCGGCCGCCCGTCGCGCTGCTCCGGCGACATGTAGCGGGGCGTGCCGACGGCGGCGCCGGTGCGCGTCATGTGGTGGGTCAGCAGCGGCGACGGGGCCGCCGGCACCGACGGCGGCGCGTCCTGGCTCTCCCGCGTCGCGCGGGCGAGCCCGAAGTCGGCGACCCGCACCACGCCGTCGTCCCCCACCAGCACGTTGTCGGGCTTGAAGTCGCGGTGCACCATGCCGGCGTCGTGCGCGGCGGCCAGGCCGCGCGCCGCCTGGAGGAACGTCGCCAGGATGGCGGCGCGGCCGCGCGGCGCGTCGAGGAGCCAGCGGCGCAGCGACCTCCCTTCGACGAGCTCCATGGCGATGAACACGCGCTCCTCGGCCACGCCCACGTCGTGCACCGTCACCACGTTGGGGTGCTTGAGCTGCGCCAGCGCCTGCGCCTCGCGCAGGAGGAGCTGGCGCCGGCTCCCTTCGTGGAGGATCTTCAGCGCCACGCGCCGGTGGAGGCCGAGGTCCCACGCGGCGTAGACCGAGCCCATCCCGCCGGCGCCGAGGCAGTTCAGCGTCACGTAACGGCCCAGCCGCGGCGGCACCGCCGTCCGCTGCACCGGCTCCATCTGGTCGGTCGCGGCCAGCAGCGGGCCGGCGTCCGGCTGGGCAGTCTCGTGACCGTCGTCGTTCGCCAGGCACACGAGGATACCACGGTGTGCGCATGCGCACGCTGTGGTGTCCCCGCACGCAAGACGCGCGAACATTCCAGCGGAATCTCTGGCACGCCGACTGCAACCTCCGACGGCGTTTTGGCCGGTGCTTCCACCGGCTCCGAAATCGTCAGGAGGAAGACATGCGAAGGTTGATTCTTTCCGCCGTGCTGGCGCTCGGCGCCGCCACATTCGGCACGACCGCCGCGAACGCGGAGCCGCCCGCGCAGGGCGACACGACGAAGGCCAAGGACGACTTCGTCCGTTCGGCCCAGGATCGCCTGGGCCAGATCGATCGCCGCCTCGCCGAGATCGACCGGCGGGCCGACGCCAGCGCGAAGACCGCCGCGAACGAGGTGCGCGCCAAACGGGACAGCGCGCAGAAGATGCTGAGGGAGATCGAAAAGGCGCGCAGCGAATGGACGTCCATGCGCGGCGACCTCGATCGTCTGCTCACCGAGGCCGAGCAGGCGCTGGCGCGCATCCCCGGCGGCGCAGGCGATTCGCCCGTCAAGTCGCCGCCGATGCCCAAGTGACGAACGGACGGCGGCGGGCGGCGGCACCCTGCTAGAATGGGGGGCAATTCCAGCCCAGGAGTCGCGCCGTGAAACGACCGACCGCTTGCGTCCGGTTGTCGCTGCTCGCCCTCTCGCTCGTGCAGGCTGCCGCCTGCAAGGAGGGCGCGAAGCCCGAAGCCAACACCTTCCGCATCGGCGTCGTCACATCATTGACCGGGCCGGCCGCCGCGTTCGGCCAGGCCCACAAGAACGGCTACACGATCGCCGTCGCGGAGCTCAACGCCAAGGGCGGCGTCCTCGGCAAGAAGGTCGAGCTCGTCTACTACGACGACCAAAGCAAGCCCGACCAGGCGGTGCAGGGCGTGTCCAAGCTCGTCGACCAGGATCGCGTCCCGCTCATCCTCGGCGCGTATTCCAGCGAGAGCACGCGCGCGATCGTCCCCGCCGTCACCCAGAAACAGGTGCCGCTGCTCATGCCCACGGCCACCGCCGACAACGTGATGGAGAGCGGCTCGGCGTGGGTGTTCCGCATCTGCGCCGGCTCGGGCGCCTACGCCAGCGCCACGCTCGACTTCCTCAAGAACAACGGCGCGCCCAAGACGCTCGCCATCGTCTACGAGAACACCAACTTCGGCCAGTCCAACGCCAAATCGATGAAGACGGCCGCGGTCGCGCAGGGGATGACGGTCGTGGACGAAGAGGCCTACCAGGCGAGCTCCCCCGACTACAAGGCGCTGCTCCAGCGCGTGAAGGACAAGGACCCGGAGGTCGTGTACTTCGCCTCGTACCTCCTCGACGCCACGACGCTCATGCGCCAGTCCGCGGAGGTCGGTCTCAATCCCAAGTACTTCACCTCGGCGGGCACCGGCTTTGCCGCTGCGGAGTTCCCCACCGACAAGGGCGCGGGCAAGTACGCCGAGCTGACGTTCTCGGTGTCGCAGTGGCTGCCGTCGGCGAAGTGGGCGGGGTCCAAGGAGTTCGACGACGCGTTCTTCAAGCTGACCGGCGCGCACCCCGCCTACCACGCCATGGAGGCCTACGCCGCGCTCGTCGTCGCCGCCGCGGCCGTCAACGCCGCCAAGTCCGACCAGCCCGCGGCGCTGCGCGACGCGCTCCGCCAGGTCGACCTGGCGACGCCGTTCGGCCCCATCAAGTTCGATGCCAAGGGGCAGAACCCCCACCCCGTCCTCATCACGCAGGTCCAGGCCGCGCAGTACCGCGTGGTGTGGCCCGCCGACGCGGCCGAGGCGAAGGCCGTCATCCCTACGCCCCCGTGGAGCCAGCGGCAGTAGCCCGGCCCCATGGACAAGCTCTGGTCAGGGGTACAGGCGGTACTGAACGGTCTGCTCACCGGGTCGCTCTACGCGGTGATCGGGATGGGCATGGCGCTCATCTTCGGCGTCATGCGCATCGTCAACTTCGCCCACGGCGCCTTCATGATGCTCGGCATGTACGTCACGTACGTCCTGTACGAGCGGGCGCACATCAACCCGTATTTCGGCTTCGTCGGCGCGGCGCTGCTCCTCGGCGCGCTCGGATACCTCATCTACCACGGGCTGCTGCGCCGCATCGCCGAGCGGTCCGACTTCATGCAAATCCTGATGACGCTGGGCATCGCGCTGATCCTCTCCGACGGGATCCTGCTCACGTTCGGCGCCGACTACCACCAGATCAACATCCCGCTCCTCGACAAGAACGTGCACCTCGGCCGCATCACGCTCAACGCGCCCTGGCTGGTGTCGTTCGCCATCGCCGCCGTCCTGGCGATCGGGATGTTCCTGTTCGTGATGCGCTCCTCGCTCGGGCGGGCGCTGCGCGCCATCGCGCAGAACCGCTACGCCGCGCCCCTCATGGGCATCGACGTCCACCGCGTGCAGGCGTTGTCGTTCGCGATGGGGCTGGCCGCGGTCGGCATCGCCGGCGGGCTGCTCCTCCCCGTCTTCTACCTCTATCCGGGCGTGGGCGACCAGTTCACCCTCAAGGCGTTCGTCATGGTCGTCCTCGGGGGCATGGGCTCGATCGGGGGCGCCGCGGCGGCCGGGCTCACGCTCGGCGTCGTCGAGAGCTTGACCAGCCTGTACTGGGGCAACGAGTGGGCGATCGCGGTGGACTTCGCGATCTTCCTGCTCGTGCTGTCGCTGCGGCCGGCCGGGCTGTTCGGGAGCCAGCGCGTATGACGCGGCGCCAGCTCCTCCTCGCCCTCGCCGCGTGCGCGGCCTGCGCGCTGCTGCCGCTGGTCGTGCAGAAGGACTACCAGCTCAACGTCCTGTTCCGCATCTTCCTGTTCGCCGCGCTCGGGCTGGCGTGGAACCTCGTCGGCGGCTTCACCGGGCAGCTGTCCCTCGGGCACGCCGCGTTCTTCGGCATCGGCGCCTACGGGCTGGCGCTGTTCCACGGCAAGCTGGGCGTGCCGGTGTGGCCGGCCCTGGCGCTCGCGGTGGCCGCGGCGGTCGTCGCGTCGGTCCTCATCGGGGGGGTGGCGTTCCGCCTGCGCGGACCGTACTTCGCGCTCGCCACGATCGCGTTCGCGGAGGTCCTGCGCAACGTCGCCAAGAACCTCCCCGACGTGACCGGCGGGGACGTGGGCGTGCAGGCGCCGCCGCTGTTCGCGGGTGCGATCAGCCGCTCGTTCTACTTCGCGGCCGTGGGCCTGACGGCGTGCTCGCTGGCGGTCACCGCCTGGGCCGCGCGCTCGCGCTTCGGCTACTACCTCATGGCCATCCGCGAGAACGAGGATACGGCGCTGTCGGTGGGCGTGAACGCGACGCGCTCCAAGGTGTCGGTGCTCGCCATCAGCGCCGCGCTCACCGCGGTGGGCGGCGCGCTGTACGCCAGCCTGTTCCTCTACATCGTCCCCGACCAGGTGCTCGCGATCGACATTTCGAACGAGATCGCGATCGTCGCCATGCTCGGCGGCGCCGGCACGGTGCTCGGCCCGATCGTGGGGGCGATCATCCTCGAGACCGCGTCGGAGGTGTTCAAGAACGTGTTCCACGAGGCCCACCTCCTCATCTACGGCGTCCTCATCCTCCTGGTCGTGCTGTTCCTGCCCGAGGGGATCGTGGGCGCGCTGAAGACGCTGCGCCGGCGGCGGGGGAAGGGGTGACCATGGCCCTCCTCGAGATCGACAGGGTGTCGAAGCACTTCGGCGGCGTGCGCGCGGTCCACGACGTGTCGTTCGCGGTGCACGAGAAGGAGATGGTGTTCATCGTCGGGCCGAACGGCGCCGGCAAGACCACGCTGTTCAACCTCATCACCGGGTTCGTGCGCGCCGACGAGGGCGCGATCCGCTACGCCGGGCGGGACATCACGCGCCTCACGCCCGACCGGGCGGCGAGGCTCGGCATCGGGCGCACGTTCCAGATCGTCAAGCCGCTGCGCAACCTGACCGTCGAGGAGAACGTCATGCTGGGGGCGTTCCAGCACACCGGCCGCGCCGACGAGGCGCGCCGGCGCGCGCGCGAGGTGATCGCGTTCCTCAAGATGGAGCGCTGGGGTCCGCTGCCGGCGCTCGGCCTGCCGCTGGCGACGCTCAAGCGGCTGGAGATCGCGCGCGCCCTGGCGACGCGGCCGAAGCTGATGCTCCTCGACGAGGTGGTCGCCGGCCTGCCCACCGGCGAGGCGATGGCGCTGGCCGAGCTCCTGGCGCGCCTGCCGGAGTGGGGCGTCGCCGCCGTCGGCGGCGTCGAGCACGTGATGCAGGTGGTGATGCGCGTCGCGCACCGCGTGGTCGTGCTGGACCACGGCGTGCTCATCGCCGAGGGGCCGCCCGACGAGGTCGTCCACAAGCCCGAGGTCATCGAGGCCTACCTGGGCGCCAAGTACAAGGAGCGCGGGCTGTGACGCCGCCCCTTCTGGAGCTCGAGGGCGTGCGCGCGTTCTACGGCGACTTCCAGGCGCTGTTCGACGTGAGCCTCTACGTCAACGCGGGCGAGGTCGTGAGCCTCATCGGCGCCAACGGCGCCGGCAAGACGACCACGCTGCGGGTCATCTCCGGGCTTCTGCGCGCGGCGAACGGGACGATGCGCTTCGACGGCCGCGACATCTCGCGCGTCCCGGCCCACAAGATGGTCGAGCTCGGCATCAGCCACGTCCCCGAGGGGCGCCAGCTGTTTCCGTTCATGAGCGTCGAGGAGAACCTGGTCCTGGGCGGCTACAACCGGCGCACGCGCGCCCAGGTGCGGGCGCGGATGGAGGAGCAGCTCGCGGCGTTCCCGCGCCTCGCCGAGCGGCGCAAGCAGCTCGCCGGCACGCTGTCCGGCGGCGAGCAGCAGATGGTGGCCATCGCCCGCGGGTTGATGGCCGCGCCCAAGCTCCTCCTCCTCGACGAGCCGTCGCTCGGCCTGGCGCCCAAAGTCACCGAGGAGGTGTTCGCCCGCGTGGCGGACATCGGCAAGGGCGGCGTCACGGTGCTCATCGTCGAGCAGAACGTCGTCGACGGCCTGAGCATCTCCGACCGAGGCTACGTCGTCGAGAACGGCGCGGTGGTGCTGCACGGATCGGCGCGCGACCTCCTGGCCGACGAGAAGATCCGCGCCGCGTACCTGGGGCTGTGATCCTCAGGCGCGCCGCCCGACGGTGACGAACACGCCGCCCTCGCCGGCGAGCGGCGCGATCCAGCGGATCTGGGCCATCGCCTCCTCGAAGCGCCAGTCGTCGCCGGCGGGCTCGAACAGGTCGGCGCCGTCGAGGGCGGGCGCGCCGAACAGGCTCGACGGCAGGGTGCGCACGAACGCGACGTCGTTCTCGCGGAACCACCCGCGCACCTCGCCGAGGAGGTGGCGGTGCTCCTCGGGGTGGTGGTACTGGTCGCGCAGCCAGGCGGTGCGCCGCGCCGGCTCGCCGGCGCGATCGCGCAGCACCGGGTCGAACGGCACGATGCGGTAGCCGAACAGGCGCGCCAGCCCGCGGCGCAGGCGGTGGGGCAGCCGCGCCAGCGCGTGGTAGAGGGCGATGACCAGGACGCCGCCGGGGCGCGCCAGCCGCGCCACGGCGCGGAACGCGGCGCGCGGGTCGGGGGTGTGGTGGAGGACGCCGAGCGCGAGCACGACGTCGAACGCCCCGGCGCGCAGCCCCGGGGCGTGGAGGTCCGTCTCGACGAAGGCGACGCCGCCGATGCCGAAGCGCTCCGCCGCATCGCGGGCGAGCCGGAGCGACGCGCGCTGAAAATCGGCGCCGACGATGGTGCGGTCGGCGGTGGCGAGGAAGAGGCTCATTTGCCCCGTGCCGCAGCCGACCTCGAGGACGCGCGCGTCGCCGGGGATCGCGGCGTCAAGCGCGCGCGCCAGCTCGCTGCGGCGGGCGCGCGCGCGCAGCCCCGACAGGCTCATGCGCGGGGGGTAGCCGGGAAACGGCGCGGCGGAGTAGAACTCGCGCACCACGTCCGACCGCGCGTCGCCGGCGAGGCGCAGGTCGGGGATGCCGCCCTCGGCCGGGTACACCGCGGCGCACGCGCCGCAGCGCAGGCCCGTCGCGCCGGCGCCGAGCGCGCCGCCGCAGGCGGGGCAGGCGAGGAGGTCGACGGGCGCGTCCATGTCAGAAGCCATGTCAGAAGATCGAGTAGAGGAACGGCGCCAGCGCCTGCACGCTGGCGGCGATGGCCAGGAACAGGCCGGTCACGCTCAGGAACACGAGCAGCGGCACCAGCCAGCGGCGGCGGGTGCGGCTGCGGAGGAGCCCGCGCACGCCGTCGGCGATGGCGCCGAATGCGTTGCGCACCAGCACGACGACGTGGCCGAGCTTGCCGCGTTTCTTCAGGGTCATGGCGTCGCCTCCACCGCGCGCGTCTCCCTGCGCGCCTTCGTCACCACCACGCCGGGGCAGGCGAGGACGTCGATCCCCGAGCGGCGGAACGTGGAGTAGCCCTCGAGCGCGGAGGTCACGATCGGCTCGCCGGCCAGGTTGAACGACGTGTTGAGCAGGATCGGGATGCCGGTGCGCCGGCCGTACGCGGTGAGCAGGGCGTGCAGCCGCGGGGCCATCGCGGCGTCGACCGTCTGCACCCGCGCGCTGCCGTCGACGTGGGTCACCGCCGCCAGGCGGGCGCGGTGCTCCGGCCGGACCGGGAACACGCCGGACATGAACCGGCCGAGGCGCGCGCCGCCCGGGGGAAGATCGAACCAGCGGTCGGCGGCCTCGATCGGCACCGCCGGCGCGAACGGCCGGAACTCCTCGCGGAACTTGATCTTGCTGTTGAGCCGGTCGCGCATGGCCGCGTCGTGGGGCGCGGCGAGGATGCTGCGGTGGCCGAGGGCGCGCGGTCCGAGCTCGGCCGCGCCGTCGAGCCAGCCGACGATGCGCCCGGCGACGAGCTCGTCGACGACGCGGTCGATGAACGCCGCGCCGTCGGCGCCGTCGACGCCCAGGCCGTCCTCGCGCGCCACCCGCGCCAGCGCGTCGGCGTCGACGACCGGCCCCCAGAACGGATGGTCGGGCACGGCGCGGTCGGGCCGGCCAAAATGGATTCGGTCGGCGTACAGCGCGGCGCCGACGGCACAGCCGGCGTCGCCCGGCGCCGGGGGCACGAACACGCGCGCGAAGCCGGAGTCGGCGAGAATCCGCGCGTTGGCGCAGCCGTTGAGCGCGACGCCGCCCCCGAGGCACACATCGTCGAGGCCGGTCTCGGCGTGCAGTCGGCGGCACTGCTCGACGAGCTCCTCCTCGAGCACGCGCTGCACGCTGGCCGCGATGTCGGCGTAGCGCCGCCCGTCGTCGCCGGCGAGATCGATCGCGTCCCAGGGCGATCGCGGCGGCCCGAACGCATCCACGAACCGCCGCGAGTACGAGCGCGTGCCGCTGCGATGGTAGTCGAAGTAGTCGAGATCGAGCGCGAACGCGCCGTCGGGCGCGCGGACGATCATGCGGCGCACCCGGTCGGCGAACCGCGGGGCGCCGTAGGCCGCAAGCCCCATCACCTTGTACTCGCCCTCGTTCACCTCGAACCCGAGGAACGCGGTGAACGTGGAGTACAGCATCCCCAGCGAGTGCGGCCAGAGGATCTCCCGGTCGATGACCAGGGAGGCGCGGCCGTCGCCGCCGCGCTCGCCGCGTCCGACGGTGAACGTGGCCCACTCGCCCACGCCGTCGGCGGTGAGCACGGCCGCGCGCCGCGTCGGCGCGGTGAAGAAGCTCGCCGCCGCGTGCGCCTGGTGGTGCTGGGTGAACAGGATCTTGGCGCTGGGGACGCGCAGGTGCGACGCGATCAACCCCTTGACCCACACCTTGCCGCCGAACGAGCTCTTCATCGCCGCGGGGAAGCTCTTCCACGAGTGGGGGAACGCGCGCAGCGCGGTGACCACGATGCGCTCCAGCTTGAGCATCGGCTTCTCGTAGAACACGACCGCGTCGAGCTCGTCGGGCGCGACGCCGCCGGCGTCGAGGCACCACTCGATCGCGCCGAGCGGGAACGACGAATCGTGCTTGCGGCGCGACAGCCGTTCCTCCTGCACCGCGGCGACGGGGACGCCGTCGACGAGGAGGGCCGCGGCCGAATCGTGGTAGTGCGCCGAGATGCCCAGGATTCGCATCAGTACTGGCTCCGGAGGGGCCGATCCTCGTGCGGGACGAAGCCCTTCGGCTCGCGCCGCGCCGAGCGCTTGGCCATGAGCGCGAACGGCGGGATGATGACGAAGTACTGGACGAGGACGAGCAGCCCGCCGAGCAGGCCGGCCCAGACGAGGTGCCCGCACACCGCCGCGGCCGGGTGCCAGGCGTAGAGCTTGCGGTAGAACGGCGCCCCTTCGGTGGTTTGGGCGTAGTCCCCGGCCCAGTACTCCGCCGGCTGGCCGTGCAGCGTCAACCCGTCGTCGAGGAGCAGGGCGAACAGGCACGGCAGGCC
>DATFWE010000023.1:0-2163 GCA_035259575.1 Haliangiales bacterium | reverse complement strand
CTCCGGCTCGACGTCCCCGGGGTGGTGCTCTACGGCGGCTCGATCCAGCCCGGCAGCTTCCGGGGGCGGTCGGTGACGGTGCTGAACCTGTTCGAGGCGGTCGGCGCGCACGCGGCCGGCAAGCTGTCGGACGCCGACCTGAAGGAGCTCGAGGACCGCGCCTGCCCCGGACCGGGCGCCTGCGGCGGGCAGTTCACCGCCAACACCATGGCGATGGCGCTCGAGTTCCTCGGCCTCTCGCCCATGGGCTCGGCCAGCGTCGCCGCAACCGACCGGGCGAAGGAGCGCGTGGCCGAGGACGCCGGGCGGCTCGCCATGGACGTCCTGCGTCGCGGGCTGCCGCCGCGCCAGATCGTCACCCGCGGCGCACTCGAGAACGCCATCGCGGGGGTCAACGCGACCGGCGGCTCGACCAACGCGGTGCTCCACCTGCTCGCCATCGCGCGCGAGGCCGGGGTGCCGCTCACCATCGACGACTTCGATCCTATCGGCCGGCGCACACCGCTCTGGGCCGACTTGCAGCCCGGCGGGAAGTACACCGCCGTCGATCTCGAGCGAGCGGGAGGCACCGCGGTCGTCGCGCGCCGCCTGGTCGACGCGCGGTTGGTCGACGGCGACGCGATCACCGTCACCGGACGCACCTTCGCCGAGGAGGCGGCGCACGCGCAGGAGACGCCGGGCCAGGACGTCGTGTGGCCGCTCGAACGCCCGATCAAGCCGACCGGCGGCCTCGTCATCCTGAAGGGGTCGCTCGCGCCCGAGGGCTGCGTGGTGAAGGTCGCCGGGCACGAGCGCCGTCAGCATCGCGGGCCGGCGCGGCTCTTCGAGCGCGAGGAGGACGCCATGTCCGCCGTGCTGGCCGGACGCATCCGGCCCGGCGACGTCGTGGTGATCCGCTACGAGGGGCCGCGCGGTGGCCCCGGCATGCGCGAGATGCTCGGCGTCACGGCGGCGATCGTGGGCGCGGGGCTCGGCGAGAACGTGGCGCTCCTCACCGACGGCCGCTTCAGCGGCGCCACCCGCGGGCTGATGGCGGGGCACGTGGCGCCCGAGGCGTACGTGGGCGGACCGATCGCGCTGGTCGAGGAGGGCGATCCGATCCACTTCGACGTCGACGAGCGCCGCCTCGATCTCGAGGTGTCGGACGCGGTGCTGGCGGAACGTCGCGCTCGCTGGCGCGCCCCTGCGTCGCGCTACACCACCGGCGTGCTGGCCAAGTATGCCGCGCTCGTCACCTCCGCGTCGGAGGGAGCGATCACCCGGCCGACTTGAGATCGGAGCCGGTGTCGTCTGCGGCGGTGGACGTCGTCCGGGACGACAGGAAGCCGGCCAGCAGGCGCTCGAGGTCGGCGCGGGCCTCGACCGAATCCAGCCCCTTGCGCGCGAGCCAACCGACGGCGCGGTTGACGGCGATCGGCACCTCGACGCCGGCGACGATGGCGCGCACGACGGCCTCGAGCGCGCGGCCGACGAGCCGGCGACGGCGCGCGGCCAGGAGCGGGACGATCGGGAACAGGGTCGCGTAGACCGCACCGGCGACCCCGCGCACCATCAACCCGGCGGCGCCGTCGCTCTCGCAGTTGGTGTCGACGTCGCGCCAGTAACCGTGCACCGTGCCGCCGACGAGGCTCCGCCGGGCGAGCTGGACGATGGTGCCGACATCGGCGAGCAGGCGTTGCATCGGACGCTGGACGCGCCGGATCTAGCTAGCCCGAAAGCAGCTGGCGCGCAATCACTTTCAGCTCGAGAATCGGCTTCACGCCCTCGAAGATAGGCAGGACCGTGGCATCGACGACGTGCCGAGAGATGGCGTACTCCTCCGCGTAGCCCCATCCCCCGTGGATGAGCTGTCCCTCCTGGGTCACCCACACCGCGACGTCGGAGGCGAAGAGCTTGCACATGGAGGGCTCCAAAGAGATCGATTCGTCGTCGTCCATCAGGCGCGCCGCGGCGTAGGTCAGCTGGCGGGCGGCCGCGAGGTGCGTCGCCATGTGGCCGAGCTTGTATTGCGTGAGCTGGAAATCGCCGATTGGCCGGCCGAACTGCTTGCGCTCCCCGGCATAGGTGGCCGTCACCTCGAGCGCGGCCTGGGCGAGGCCGCTCGCCCGCCCGCCCGTCTGCAGGCGCCCGGCCGCGAAGCCCTGCATCTGGAGATAGAAGCCC
>DATFWE010000022.1:0-4637 GCA_035259575.1 Haliangiales bacterium | reverse complement strand
CGGGCAGAGGGCGCAGAGCGCGTCCTTCTGGATCCGCCCCGGGCTGGCGCATGCGGGTGGCGTGACAGCCGCTGCGGCTGGCGCGACACCCCGCCGCGCGAAGGCCACCCGGACGCTGGCGGTTCTCCCATACCGCGACACGGTTCCGGTTCCGGTTCCGGTTTCGGCTCCGGCTCCGGTTTCGGCTCCGGCTCCGGCTAGCGGATCTCCTCCCGCAGCGCCACCGCAAGCGCGCGCATATCGTCCATCGTGTTGTACAGCTGCGCCGACAACCGCACGATCCGCCGCGCCGCGCCGTTCCACGGGAACACCGGCACCTCGATGCGGTGCGCCTCGAACAGACGGCGCTCCAGCGCGACGGAATCCCCGTCGGGGAGCGGGATGGACGCCATCGATCCGAGGAGGTCGTCGGGGCAAGGGACGGGCGCGCCCACCGCCGCGCACACGACGTCGCGCCCGGCTAGCGCGAGCGCATGGTTCCGCGCCCTCACCTCGGGCCACCCGCCGGGGCACATGTCCGCAACCGCGCGGATCGCCTCGGGAACGCACAGGACCGGCGACGGATCCTGCGTCCCCATCCAGTCGAACAACAGATGAAAGCGCGACCGCGGCCGCCGATCGTTGAGCCCGTGGCTCACCACCGGCGGAACCAGGCCGTCGTGGCGGTCGCGCCGCGCGACCAGGAAACCCGCGCCCTTGGGCGCGCACAGCCACTTGTGGCAGTTGCCGGTGTAGTACGCCGCGCCGAGCGCGGCGACGTCGAGCGGGATCATGCCGGGCGCGTGCGCGCCGTCGACGAGGACGTCGATGCCGCGGCCTTGTAGCGCGGCGACGAGCTCGGCGAGCGGCCACACCAGCGCCGTCTGGCTGGCGACGTGGTCGAGCATGGCGATGCGCGTGCGCGGCGTCGCGGCGGCGAGGACCGGCGCCGCGAGCTCCTCCGCCGCGGCGAGCGGGAACGGGGCGCGCGCCGTCACGACGCGGGCGCCGGTCCGCCCCGCGACCCAGTCGACGACGTTGCGGCATGCGTTGTAGGCGTGGTCGGTGACGAGGATCTCGTCCCCCGGCTCGAAGCGGAGCGAGCGCAGGACCGCGTTCACCCCGGCGGTGGCGTTGCCGACGAACGCGAGGTCCTCGGGCGCCGCGCCCACGAACGCGGCAAGCGCGACGCGCGCGTCGTCGAGGAGCGGCTCGAGCTCGCGCCCGAGGAACAGCACCGGCTCGCGCTCCAGCCGCGCCCGCCAGCGCGCCTGCGCGTCGAGCACGACCGCCGGGCAGGCGCCGAACGCCCCGTGGTTGAGGTACACGACCGCGGGGTCGAGCGTCCATGCGTCCCTCACGGTACCCCCAGCGCCGCACGCGCCTCTTCTTCGTCCTCGCGCGTGGGCGCGCCGAGCTCGAGGAACCGACGGTAGCGCGCCTGCGCGCCGTCGACGTCGCCGGCGAGGCGCTTGAGGTCGCCGGCGAGCTTCCATGCCGCCGGCAGCTCCGGCGCGAGCGCGAGCGCCCGCTCGACGCGATCGGCGGCGGCGGCGTTCTGGCGGCGGCGCAGGAGCCGCGTCGCCTCCGCGAGCTGGTCGCGCGCGGCCACGACCGCGCGCGCGGCCGCGGCGTCGGTCGCCGCATCGGCGGGGAGCGCCGAGCCCCCCGCGCGCGGCGGGTCGCCCTGCAGCTCGTGGCGGAGGTCGAACGCGCGAAACGCGCCGGCTGCGCCCGGCCCCTCGCCGACCCACAGCGTGAGCGCGGTGACGTCGATGATCGCCGCGTGGCCGGGCCCGAGATCGTCGATCGCCGCCGGGCTTCCGAACGGGAGGCGGGTGTCGCCCTTGCCCCGGCGATCGCGCAGCACCGCCGCCGCGGCCGCCGCGTCGTTGCCGGGCGGGTGCGCGAGGAGCTCGGTCAGGCGCTCGAGGCGTGCCGGGCGCAGGCGCCGCTGCCGCTCGTTCTCCGCGTCCTTGGCGAGGTCGCCGACGACGAGCACGTCGCCGATGGCGACCGGCCCCTTGGCCCGCACGACGACGCCCTTCGCGGGCGTCCGCTCGACTACCGCCCACGCCGCGGCCTTGCCGTCCACGACCAGGAATGCGGCCGCGCCCAGCGGCCGCGCCGCCTGCAGCAGCGCCACCGCCTCATCCAGCGAGTGCGCCGACTCGAGTACGTCGCGCGCGATCAGCGCGACTGGCTCGGCCGCGACCCCGGCCCGGACCTCCTGCACCGTCGCCGGGTCGACCGCGACCGCGATGCTCTCGGCGTTGACCCCGGTGACCGCTCCGACCTCGCCGGCCCAGCCTACGCGCGCGAACGGAATGCCCGACGCCGGCTTGACGAACGAGACCACCGGCGGCCCGGACCCGGCCAGGGTGAACGCGCGCCCCACCACCACGCGCGGGAGCGGGGCGCCGCCGGCGAGGACGAACGCCAATCCGGAGCCGACGCCGCCCGGGGCGCCGCGCGCCGCGAACCCCGGAGCGGCGCCGACGTCGAACGTCGCCTCGCGCCAGACCAGCCGCTGGTAGCTGGGCGCGGCGTCCCCCCACACGGCGGCGAGACCCGCGAGCTCCTCGCGCCGCGGCGACGGTATCGCGTCGTGAAGCAAGCGAAAGCGCCAGCGCAGCCCGAGGTCGTGGAACGCGCCGGCGATCCCCGCGGGCGGGTCGTCGCCGAGGAGGCAGATGTCGAACGCGGCGCCGTCGGGGCCGGGGAGGAGCCGCGCCGCCGCCGCGCCCTGGATGAACGGCGGCCCCTCGCCGCGGAGCACCCACAGCGCCCCGACGCGCTCGACCGATGACCCCTGGAAGGTGAGGCGCGTGCCCTCGGCCGCGAGCGGCCCCACGGGCGCCTCGCCGTCCGGGGCCCCGTAGCCGGTGGCGCGCCGAAAAGCGAACCAGGCGGCCGCCCCCACGGCAAGGGCGAACGCGGCGCTCCAGAACAGCCTGCGGGCCAGGCGACCACGCCTCTGGGGTCGCTTTCCGCCGAGCAGGATCTCGCCCATGTCGGCGGGAATGCTACACAACCCGGTGCGTAGCGGCAAAAAGACCTTCGTGCTACCGTCAGTGAGTTGGGTTCGCTCCCGCTTCTTTTCGGCGACGCAGCGCCCGCTCCATCCACGTGGGCGCGCGGCGCGCTCCTCGCGCTCGCCCTGGCCATCATCGTGACCACGGTGGCGCTTCTGGCGCATGTGTGGCATGCGCGGCAGCGCCAGCGCCGCCGCACGATCGGCGCACCTCCGCCGGTGCCGCCCTCGCTGGCGACGCTCGCGCGCCGCCCGCGCGTGGCCTCGGCGTCGGGGACCGCCGGCGCGCCGCTCGGCGCCGAGGCGCAGGCCGAGGTCGCCCCGAGGCTGAAGATCGCGCTTCGCCGTCGCCGCGCCACCCCCACCGGAGTGATCGCGAAGCACTGCCCGAGGTGCGGATCGCGTTACGACCTGGCCGTCACGCACTGCGAAAAGGATGGGATCGAGCTTCGAACCCTCAACTAACCACATGAAAAAACTAGCTTTGATGGCAATCCTGGCGGCGGCGGCCCCGGCGCGGGCAGATGTGCTCGCCCTGTTCGCGCAGGTCAACATCGGCGGCAGCAGCGGCACGGGTCTCGGGGGCGACCAGAAGGACAACGACTTCTTCCAGCGCACCAAGGGGATGACGTACGGCGCCCTGGTGGGCGCGAAGATCTTGTTCCTGCGGGTGTGGATCGAGCACCAGCAGTACACGAACTTCTCCGAGTTCCGGGGGACGTGGACGCAGTTCATGCTCGGCGGCGGGGTGGACATCCCGCTCTCCGACGCGCCGGTCGCGGGCGGCGTCATCCCGTTCGACCTGGGCCTCACGTTCGGCGCCGGGTTCGGGCTCGGCACCGGGCAGCAGGTCGAGCCCCCGCTCAGCAACTCGCAGATCTCCGACAAGGGCGTCGTCGGCGAGGTGGCGCTCGCGCTGCGCTACCGGCTCAACTCGGTGTTCGCCGTCGGCGCCGCGCTGCCGGTGACGGTCGCGCAGATCTGGAAGAACGACGCCCCCATCAACCAGGCGACGAGCTACTCGTCGATCTCGTTCAAGGGGCTGGCGTTCGTCGAGCTCACGCTGGGGCTGTAGCCTCCGGCCAGACGAGGCGGCGCGCGCCGGGGCGCGCGAGGAGATAGCCGGCGGTGCCGGCGACGACCGCGGCCGCCGCGAGCGCGGCCGTCGCGATGAGGATCGCCGGCGCGACGACGAAGTACACGGGGGCGACCGCGGCGGCCAGGCCGGCGAGCCAGCCCGCGCCCGCGCCGCGCGCGCACCAGCGGAGGCGCGCCAGACGGCGGGGATCGAGCTCGGCGAGGCGTTCGTGGAGGAGCTGTTCCTGCCGCCAGTACGTCGAGATCACGGGGATGAGCTCGAGCGTGAGGAACGCGGACGTGATGAGCCCCCCGACCATGGGCGCGGCGATGCGCTTCATGACGTCCGCGCCGGATCCCGTCGCCCACAGGAGCGGGATGAGGCCGACCAGCATCGTCGCCACCGTCATGAGCTTGGGCCGGACGCGCTGCACCGTCCCCTCCATGTGGGCGGCGATGATGTCCCCGAGGTCGCGCATCTCCCCCCGCGCCTTGCGCTCGCGGAACGCGTGGTCGATGTACACGATCATCACGATGCCCGTCTGCG
>DATFWE010000021.1:0-37959 GCA_035259575.1 Haliangiales bacterium | reverse complement strand
CTTGTCGGCCGCCCCCTGCGCTTCGTCGCGCGCCCCCAGCGGATCGGGCGCGCCGAACCGCTCGCCGGCGCGCCCCATCTTCTCGCCCGCCTCGCCGAGCCCCTTCTGCGCCGCCTCGCCGGCCGTCCCGGGCAGATCGCGCGCGCCCTTCTTCGCCTTCTGCATGAGCTCCTGCAGCCGCCGGAGCAGCTGCTGCTGCCGCCGTCGCAGCTCGTTCATCTTCTGCCGGTCGTCCGCCCCCATCAGGTCCGTCGCCTTGGGCAGGGCCTGCTTGAGGTCGTCTACGAGCTCGCTCGCGAGCGGCTGCGCCTTGCCGACCTTGTCCTGCGCCTCCCACGTGCGCGGCGACCACGGGTGCTCGTCGGCGAGATCGTCCTCGATGTCGGCGCCCATGACGCGCAGCCCGTCCTGCGCCTGTTTGGCCATCGCGAGCGCCTCGGCGATGTCCCCCTCGTCGAGCATGTGCTCCACGTTTTCGACGCGCTTCTTCAGCGCCTCGAGCTCCTCCTGCGAGAACGGCGTGAGCCCCTCCTTGGGGATCTCGCCCACCTCCTTCTTCAGCTTCTCCAGCGTCTTCTTGGCCTTCTCGCGCTGCGGGCTCTGCGCGTTCTTGGCCGCCTCCGCCGCCTTCTCCTTGTAGCGGTCGAAGACGTCGGCGGCGTCGCCGGCGACCCTGCGCTGGTCGCGCTCGAGATCGCCGATCTCGCCCATCAGGTCGCCCAGCGCCTTCTCCTCCTCGGAAAAACGCTCGCCGCGCAGGCCGCGCAGCCCGGCCTCCATCGCCGCCGCCTGGCGGTCGGCCATCTGCGAGCACTGCTCGAGCTGCTTCTGCGCGCCCGCGATGTCGCCCTTGGCGACGAGCTCGCGCACCTTGGCGAAGCACTCGCGCGTCGAGTCGCTCGCCATCGCCTCGGCGTTCATGAACTTGTCGGCGACCTCCGAACCGAGCTTGGCCATTTTGGCCTCGAGCTGGGCGATCCGCTGCTCGATGGCGCGGATCTCGCGCTCGATCTCCTGGCGCGCCCGCTCCGACGGAGCGCGCTGGTACTGCTCTAGCAGGTCCTTGAGGCGCTCCTTGTGCTGGCGGATCTCGTCGGAGAGCGCGAGCAACTCCTCCATGCGCTGGCGCTGGATCCAGTCGTCGAGCTCGAGGGCGTCGCGCTCGACCTCCGCCACCACGCGCTTGTCGATGTCCTTGCCGGGTTTCCCCAGCAGCGTCTGCTCCTCCCGCGACATCTTCACCAGCCGCTCGGACATCGACTCGAGGACGGCCTTGAGGCCCTTGGGCGCGAGCGCGTCCTGCGACACGAGCGTGACCAGCGCGCCGAGGTCCATGACGAGCCGCTCGAGCTCGCCGTGCAGCTCCGCCGGGGCCCCGTCCGACTCGAGCCGGCCCGCGAGCACGGCGAGCGCCTCCTCCAGGAGCGCCTGTTGGCGCTCGATCACCTCGCCGTGCCGCTCCGCCGCGCTGAACACGCGCAGGTAGAACGTGCGCGACTTGCCGACGTTGGGGCCGCCCACGTCGTCGTTGTCCTTGGCCTCGAGCCAGTACGGCGTGCGCGTCCCCGGCTTGAGCGTCGCCTCGGACAGATCCCAGAAGAACTTCGCCTGCACCGACCGGCCGCGCGGGCGGGGGAGCGGCAGGCGCTCCTCCTTGTCGGCGGACTGCCACACGAGCGCGATCTCGCCGATGCCGTAGTCGTCGTCGACGCTGTAAGCGAGCTCGACGCGTCGGCGCGACGACACGTCCAGCTCGTCGGCGGGGGCAAGGAGCTCCACCTTGGGCGGGCGGTCGGGCTCGACGTCGACCCGGTGGCGCTCCGCCTCGACGACGCCGCGCCCCTCGATGGGCGTGAGCAGGAAGCGAAACTGCGCCGGCTTGTCGACGGCGAACGAGCTGCGCAGCACCTTGCCGTCGACCTTCATCGCCAGGGGCGGGCCCTGGTCGAAGATCATGTGCGCCGCCGCCGCCGGGCGCAGCGCGGTGGTCTCCAGGGCCACCGCCGTGCCGCGCGGCGCCAGGATGTCCCCCGACGCGACCGGCACGACCAGCGGCGGGCGGCCGGTGTAGGCGGGGTACGTCAGCACGAGCTTGATGTCGCCGACGATGGGCTCGGCGACGGGGGCCGCTTCGAGCACGCGGTCGGGCGCGGTGGGGCTGATGAGCCGGCCCAGCCCTTCGCGCACCGCCGCGGGGAACAGGAGCACCGCGACCGTGCAGGCGACCGCGGCCGCGCCGAATCCGCCGGCGGCGCGCCGCGCCGCCGCGCTCGGCACCAGCACGTCGAGATCGAGGAGCGCCGCGCGGTCGGCGGTGTCCTCGGCGAGCGCCTCGGCCAGCTCGCGCGAGAAACGCGGGCTCGCCAGGTCGCGCTCGAGCTCGACGACCGACAACAGATCGGAGGCCACCTTCGGTGCCGCCTCCCCGACGTAGCGCGCCATGGCGGCGTCGCTGCGCCAGCGCCGGCGCGGCAGGACGATGCCGATGCCGACGGCGCCGGCGACGACGAGCGCCGCAGCGGAGACGAGCGCGCGCTGGATGAGGTAGGCTCGCTCCGCCCCGAACGTGGCGGCGACGAGGGCCGCCGCGAACGTGAGCCCGGACAGGACGGCCAGCGCCCACAGCACAGTTTCCACCGCCTCCCACCTGAGGAGCCGGCGCCGCACGGCGGCGAGGAACGCGCGGATGGCCCCGAAGGATTCCACTCAGCTAGCAGCATAACAGGGGGTGCGCGCCGGGCAAGGCTCGGGCTATCATCGACGGATGGGCGAGACGCGACGCGCCGGGGAGCTCCCGCCGCTCCCTCAGGCCAAAGACGCACCGGCGAACGACCCTCTGATAGGAGAAGTCATCGGCGACCGCTACCGGGTGCTCGATCGGATCGGCGCGGGCGGCATGGCGGCGGTGTACCGCTGCGAGCACATGCTCCTGCGCAAACCGGTGGCGATCAAGGTCCTCCACCACGATCTCGACAAGGATCCGCAGGTCGCGCCGCGGTTCGAGCGGGAAGCCATCGCGGCGGCGCGCCTCGACCACCCGAACTGCGTGTCGATCACCGATTTCGGGCGCATGCCGGACGGGCGGATGTACCTCGTCATGGAATTCCTCGACGGGACGACGCTGTCCCACATCGACCACCCGATCGAGTGGCCGCGCGCGGTCGAGCTCACCCGCCAGATCCTGCGCGGGCTCGCCCACGCGCACGAGACCGGGATCGTCCATCGCGACCTCAAACCGGGCAACGTGATGGTCGTGCGCCACGGCGACCGCGAGGTCGCCAAGATCATCGATTTCGGGATCGCCAAGATCGTCGAGGGCGCGGCCGGTCCGCACGTCGAGACCCAGGCGGGAATCGTCTTCGGGACTGCGGACTTCATCGCGCCGGAGCGGCTCGTCGGGCAGGGAAACGAGGACCCCCGCTCGGACCTGTATGCCGTCGGGGTGATCCTCTACGAGCTCCTGACCGGCGTGCGGCCGTTCCACACCGACGACCCCTACGAGACGGTCAAGCGCGCGCTCAGCGAAACGGCGCGGCCCCCTTCGACGTTCGTCGCGGGCATCCCGGTGGCCCTCGACGTGGCGGTGCTGCGCTCCCTCGAGAAGAACCCCGACCGTCGCTACGCCTCGGCGTACGAGTTCCTCAAGGCTTTGGATCCCTTGGTCAAGAGAGTGACGACGAGGTCGTTCGCCACGCGCGCGCGCTTGCCGCGGCGCTTTCGGTGGTGGTGGGTGGGGGCGGCGGCCGCGGTCGGCGTCCTGGTCCTGGCGCTGGCGATGGGCGGAGGCTCGAAGTCCGCGCCGCTCATTCGCGCGGCCGAGCCGATCGACGAGGTGGCCCGGCTGGTGAAGCGCGCCGCCGAGGGGGACACCCCCGGCGAGCGGCAGAGCGCGTTCGATCGGCTCGTCGCGCTCGGCCATAGCGACAAGGTCCCGTGGGTGCCGATGCTCGCCCGCGATCTCCAGGAGCTGCCGACTTGCGCCGAACGGCGCGAGGTCGTGGCCAAGATGAGAAAGGTCAACGATCCCGACGCGTTGCCGTACCTGGAGAAGGCCATCCAGCGAGACGACAATACGTGCCTCATCGACGATGCCCGCGCGACGATGGCGCAGATGTCGGGCGACAACGTACTGAAGAAGAAGGCGCCCCCGCGTCGATCCAGCGGAGGCGGGCACTTTTGAATAACCCGCGGGAACGCCCGTCGATCCGGCAGCATGACGATGACGACGCGGATGCAGCGCTCATCGACCGCTGCAAGGCGGGCGACCGGGACGCGTTCCGACTGGTGTTCGAGCGGTACCAGCGGCGGGCCTACGCCCTGGCGTTCGGGATCGTGCGCAACCGCGACGCGGCGCTCGATGTGGTGCAGGAGGCGTTCCTCAAGGCGTTCCGGAACCTATCCGGCTTTGCCGGGAACGCGAGCATCTATACCTGGCTGTACCGGATCGTCATGAACGTCGCAATCGATTACAAACGCAAGCAGGCGCGCGAGCAGAAGGTGGACTATGACGACGCGCTCGCGCACCTGGAGGAGGAGGCGCCGGCCGGATCGGGGGAGCTGCTCCCCCAGCTCCTGCGCGGCGACCCCGCCAAGGAGGCCACGCGCCGCGAGATCCGCGAGAAGATCGACGAGGCGCTGGCCAAGCTGTCCGACAACCACCGCGCGGTCCTGGTGATGCGCGAGATCGACGGGCTCTCGTACGAAGAGATGGCGAAGGTCATGAAGTGCTCCAAGGGGACGATCATGTCGCGGCTGTTCCACGCGAGGCGGAACATGCAGAAGCATCTCATCGACATGCTCGGCCCCGACGCCGACGAGGTGGAATCGTGAAGGACGAAGACCTGCTGCGGTATCTGGACGGGGAGCTGTCGCCGCGCGAGGCGCGCGAGGCGGAGGCCGCGATCGAGGCGTCGCCGGACGCGCGCCGCAAGCTCGACGCGATGCGCCAGCTGCGCGACGTGGTGGCGGCGCGGATCGAGGCGGAGGTGGCCGACGCCGAGGCCGAGCTGGAGGGCTCGTGGCGGAAGATCGCCGCGGCGCTGCCCGAGCCGCCGCGCGCGGGCGTGTGGGCGCGGCTGCGCGAATGGTTCGACGCGTATCGCGGTCACGTGCTGACGGGCGCGCTGGCCGCGTCGGCCGGCGTGGTCTTGACGCTCGTGCTCCACCCGTCGGGCCGGATGGCGGGGGCGCCGCCCGAAGCCGCGGAGGCGGCGGTGGTGGAGAGCCTCGAGGTGCCGGAAGGTTCGGGGACGATCCTGCAGGTTCCGTCGGACGACAAGAACGCTCCCGCGACGACGGTCATCTGGCTGACCCCGGGCGAGAAGGACGAGCAGGCCGAAAAAGCGGAGGACGCGCCGATATGAGCCGCTTCGTGGTTGCGATTCTCGTGGCGACGGCGGCGACGGCGATGATGCCGGCGACGGCGGCGCGGGCGCAGAGCGCGCAATGCGTGGTGACCGAGATCGTCGCCAGCAACGACAAGAAGGGCCTCGACGCGCGGCTCGACCGCTTCAAGGGGAAGCTGTCGCGCCCGCCGTTCTCGTCCTGGGACACGTTCGTGCTGGTGGGCGAGCAGTCGGTGACCGCGGAGCGGCTGAAGCCGGCGTCGGCGCCGCTGACCCAGGGCACGCTGACGCTGCTGTTCAAGGACAAGATGGCGGCGCAGGGCGGTCGCGCGCGACTGCGGTTCGGGGTCGACCTCGACAACCGGCAGGGCCGCCGCTCGGTGTCGACGGTGGTGGTGTTCGACAGCAGCGACCCCCTGCTCATCGCGGGCGAGCCCGTCCGCGGCGGAACGTATATCCTCGCCCTAGGCTGCAGCGCGCAGTAGGGCGCCACTCGGCGCCGCGCGCAACCTGGTGCTCGACATGTCGGAGGCGCCGACCCAGCGCCCCGACGAGGAACCCGAGCGGAAGTAGCGTCGCGTCCTTCCGGGGGGGAGTTGGGGGGTGTTTTTTCAATCATCCGGCAGTAGCAGGGCCTGTGCGACGGTGTGAGCCGACCGCGGACTGGACGCCGCGCGGGGCCGAGAGAGCGTTGTGAGGTCGCGGTCGGGTCAGCGCCGGTGGGCGGCCGCCCCTTGCGCGCACGGTCGGCAGCGCGGCGGCCGTCCACGGCGCGTCACCGTCCACAGGCCGCACCGCGCGCCCTCGCCTTCCGCTTGACGCGGCGGACACATTATGGCAGATATTTTTCAGAATGCGTCCAACGGGGGAGAAGACCGCGCCCGGGCAGCTCGACTTCGGCTGTCGCATGCCCGCGCGGCGGCGGAAGAAGCGCCTGGGGCGGCCGCGCAAGCCAGATTCGGGCGTACCGCACCTCCCCCGGAGCGTCCACGCGCGCTTCCCCCTGCACGTCACCCTTCGGATGAAACAGCACGTGTGGCAGCTCCGCAGCCGCCGGTGCTTTCGCATCCTCGAGAGCGCGTTCTTCGCCGCGCGCGTCCGGTTCGACACGCGTGTGGCCCAGTTCTCCGTCCAGCACAACCACATCCACCTCGTCGTCGAGTCGCGCGACGCCCGCGCGCTCGCCCGCGCCGTCCAAGGCATGGCCATCCGCATGGCGAAGGGCCTCAATCGCCTCATGCAGCGCAAGGGCGCGGTCTTCGCCGACCGCTACCACTCGCGACCGCTCCGCACGCCAACGGAGGTCAGGCGCGCGCTCGTATACGTCCTCGGCAACGCGCGAACGCACTTGGCTGCGCTGGGGTATCGGTTGTCGCCGCACTACGTCGACGAGTACTCGTCGGCGGCGTGGTTCACGGGCTGGACGGTCCCGCCCAGAGCTCCGCCGGGCGACCCGCCGGTCGCTCCGCCCACGACGTGGCTCCTCGCGACGGGCTGGCGCGAACGCGGCGGCGGGCCCATCCGCCGCGACGAGATGCCCGCCGAACCGTGACGGCAGGGGCTAGGGACAGTCGAACGTCGCCTCGCGCTTGCGGTGTTCACTCGTCGAGGCCGAACCGCTTGAGCCGCCGCCGCATCATGATGCGGGTGATGCCGAGGAGACGCGCCGCCTCGGACACGTTCCCGTCCGCCTGCTTCAGCGCCTCGGCGACGAGCTCGCGCTCCTCGACGTCGAGCTGGGTGAACCGTTCGGCGAGCGTGGCGGCACCATGCCGCGGCGGCGACGCGCCCTCGATACGGCCGGTCAGCTCCTCGAGATCGAGGAGCGCCCCGTCGGACAGGATCGCCGCGCGCTCGATCTCGTTCTTGAGCTGGCGCACGTTGCCGGGCCAGCCATAGCGGCGCAGCGCGTCGAGCGCTGCGGGCGTGAACCCGGGCACCGGCCGCCCCAGCCGCCCCGACGCCTGCTGCAGGAACGCCATCGCCAGCAGGACGACGTCGTCGCCGCGGGCGCGCAGCGGCGGAACCTGGACCTCGCCGACGCACAGGCGGTAGTAGAGATCCTCGCGGAACCGCCCAGCCGCGATCTCCTCGTCGAGCGGGCGGTGCGTCGCCGCCAGCACGCGCACATCGACGCGGATGGGCTTCTCCGCGCCCACCGGCTGGATGACGCCCTCCTGCAGCGCGCGCAGCACCTTGGCCTGTGCCGCCGCGCTCAGGTCGCCCACCTCGTCGAGGAACAGCGTCCCCTTGTGCGCCAGCGCGAACTGGCCCCGCTTGGCCTTGGCCGCGCCGGTGAACGCCCCCTTTTCGTGGCCGAACAGCTCGCTCTCGATGAGCGTGTCGGGGATGGCGGCGCAGTTCACTGCGACGAACGGCTCCTCCGCGCGCTGCGACTGGGCGTGGATGATCCCCGCAACCAGCTCCTTGCCGGTGCCGCTCTCGCCGCGGATGAGCACCGGCACGTCGGCGCGCGCGTACTTGGCCACCCGCTCGCGCAGCCGGCGCATCGTCTCGCTTTCGCCCAGGAGCTCCGCCATGGGGTGCGCCGCGCGCAGCGCCTCGGCCACGGCCGCGCTGCGGCGGCGCATCTCGGCCTGCTCCAGCGCCGCGGCCGCCAGGTGCGCCAGCGCGGTCAGGAAGTCGAGCTCGTCGGGCGAGAACCGGTCGGCGCGCGACCGGTCGTCGACGTAGATGAAGCCGAGCACCCGCTGCGTCGTCCACAGCGGCGCGCCCATGGCCGAGCGCACGCCCTGGCGCACGGCCGTCGCCGGCGTGTCGCCGGCGCGGACCAGCACGCTCTCGCGGCGCGTGAGCATCGCGTCGAGGAGGACGCGCGAAACGACGATGTCCTCGCCGCCGCTCGGCTTGGCCAGCCGGCGTCCGCCGGGCGAGCCGCCGTCGAGCAGCCCGACCACGCCCCGGTCGCACCCGAGGACCTCGAGCGTCGCCGTGAGGACGCGGTCGAGCAGCTCGTCGGGGTCGTCGAGCGCGCCCACCACGCGGCTCACCCGGTAGAGGATCTCGAGGCGGCGGGGCGCGGTCGCGGCGACGTCGCGGAACAGCGTCTCCGCGCCGGACACGTCGTCGCGCTCGAGGAAAGTCAAAAGGACGTTGCCGATCTGGACGGCGTCGCCCTCGGTGATGATCGCGTCGGTCTGCTTCTTCCGGTTGACCAGCGTGCCGTGGGTCGACCCCAGGTCGACCACGCGCCAGCCGCCGTCGACGGGGGAGAAGCGCGCGTGTCTCCGCGACGACTGGAGATCGGTGAGCACCAGGTCGTTGTCCGACCCGCGCCCCACCGTGAAATCGGTGCGAAGCTCGATGGTGAACGCGACGCGACCGGGCTCGCTCACGCGGAGGAAGGCCACCGTCAGGGCCTCGCCTTCCGGGCCACCAGCCCCAGGCCCCGCGCCGCCGCGTCGTCCGCCAGCTCCGCCAGATGCGCCCGCCCCGCGGCGACCCGCCCGGCACCCATCTCCACCTGTCCCAGCGCGAGCCGCGCGCCGAGCGCCTCCTCGACCAGACCCAGCGATTCGGCCTCGCCCTCGGCCGCGGCGAGGGCGCGCAGCGCCGCGGCGGCGTTCCCGCCGGCGGCGTCGGCGCGCGCGCCCACCACCGCCGTGCGGATGCGCACGACGGGGTCCTCGGTGCGCGCCGCGCGGTCGCGCGCCCGCGCGACCGCCGCCTGCGCCTTGGCGAGCTTGCCCAGCGCCAGCGCCGCCTCGGCGGCGACGACGTCGTCGAGCGCCGCGTCGTCCACCGCGCCCTTGCCGCGGTCCTCCCCGGCGAGCTTCTCGGCCAGACGCTCCGCCCCGTCGCCGTCGCCGGCGTCGAGGAGGATGCGCGCGCGCTCCTGCCGCCGCGCGAAGCGCTCGACCTGGACATCCTTGGCCAGCGCCTGGAGGGCGCCGGCGACGTCGCCGGTCGCGCGCAGCACCGCCGCGCGACACCAGGCGTCCCGCTGCGACGCGTCGCCGGCGTCCTCGTCGTCGGCGGGGGGCCGGCCGCGGGCCTGGGCCGCCTCGCACCGGGCCGCCGCCGATTTCGGGTCGCCCGCCGCGAGCGCGGCGAACGCGCCGAGGACGAGCGCCTCCTGCACGTGGCCGCGGACCACGTCGGGGTCGTACGCGAGCGCCGCGGCCGCGTCGGCGGCCCGCGTCGCGGCGGCGAGGTCGCCCTGCCGCAGCGCCGCCCCGGCCATCCGCACGAACGCCGGCACCGCGAGCGGCGGCCCCAGAAGCGTCCCGAGCGCGGCCGCTTCCTCGGCCGCCCGTCGCGCGACCGCCAGGTCGCCCAGCGACGTCGAGTAGTTGCTCACCAGGCGCAGCGCCCGCTGCACGGCGGCCTGATCGTTGGCGGCGGCCGAGGCGCGCTGCCACGCCCGGGCGCCGGACAGCGCCGCCGCGAGGTGACCGCGCGCCGCCTCGGACGCGGCGATGATGCGGTAGGGGACCTTGGCGAAGCCCGGCGCGCCCAGCGCCTCGGCACGGGCGATCGCCGAACGCGCCAGCTGGATCGCGCGCTCGTAGTCCTTCGCGGCGTTTGCGTTGGCCGCCGCCTCGACGTCGATGCGCGCGTCTTCGCCCGCCCCCGGCAGGGCGCGGCACGCCGCCAGCGTCGCCTCCGCCGCCTTGAACCGGCCCAGGCGTATCTGGCCGCGCGCCACCTTGAGCCCGTACTCCAAGTTGTCGGGGAACAGCTCGAACAGCGTCTGGAAGCTCGCCAGGCCGCGCTCCCACTTCCCGAACGCGTACCAGTAGTCGCCCTCGATCAGGAGGCGCTGCTCGCGCGACATGTGCTCGGCGAGATCGAGCGCGAGCTTCGCCTCCTCGCGCGCGCGCCGCATCTGTCCGCCCTGGCGGAGGACGACGCCGAGGCGCTCGTGCGCCAGCGCGAAGCTCGGCTCGAGCGCCACGGCCCGCGCGAGCGGCGCCCGCGCCTCGGCGTGCTGGTAGCGGAACTGCAGCTCCGCGCCCTCGGCGTAGAGCCGCACGGCTTCCGGGTTGCGCGGCATGGCGGCGCGCGCCTGCGCCTCCGCCGCCGCCGACGGCGTCCCGTCGCCCAGACGCGCCCGCAGGCGCGTCGCGACCCGCGCGGCCAGCTCGGGCAGCGCGTCCTCTCTTCCCTCGTCCGCGATGACGGCGATCGACTCGCCGGTGCGCGTGTCCTGCAGGCGCACGTCGAGCCGCACGCGCCCCCCGGCGTCGAGGTACGCGCCCGCCACCACGTAGTCCGCGCCCAGGAAACGCCCCATGCGCTCGAGCGTCTCCGCGGCATAACTCTCGCGGTCGGTGAGCTTGAGGCCGTCGCGCATCACGCCGACCTTTTCCCCGCCGATGGTGAGCAGGCGCTCGCTCGCGGCCAGCTCCGCCGACAGGAACTCGGCGGCGGCGGTGGATACCCAGGCGGTGTCCGGGCGGTCCGAGAGGTTCTTGAACCCCACGATCGCGACGCTGGGGCGGCTCGAGCCGCGCGGCGCGGTCCGGGGGCGAAGGAGCGCGACCGCCGCCGCCGCCGCGACCGCGACAGCCGCCGCGGCGAGCCAGCGCCCCCGCGCCCACCGCCGCGCCGGACGCGCGCCGGCGAGGACGCGCTCGAGATCGGCGCGCAGCTCGACGGCCGACGGATACCGATCCGACGGCCGCTTGGCCAGGGCGCGCTCGATCACCTGCGACAGCCCCGCCGGCACGCCGGTCAGCGGCCGCGGCGGGTCGCGCAGGATCGCGCTCGACACCTCCGCCTCGCTGCCGTCGCCGAACGGACGCTCGCCCGAGAACATCTCGTGCGCGAGGATGCCGAACGCGAACACGTCGCTGCGCAGGTCCAGCGGCTCGCCGCGCAGCTGCTCCGGCGACATGTAGCGGGGCGTGCCGGCGATGCCGGACACGCTGGTGTCGCCGCGCGCCGCGCGGGCGAGGCCGAAATCGACGACCACCGCGCGGCCGTCGGCGCGGATCATCACGTTCCCCGGCTTGAGGTCGCGGTGGAGGATCCCCTCGGCGTGGGCGGCGGCGAGACCCGCGGCCACGTCGGCGGCGATGGCCGCCGCGCGCTCGAACGCGATCGGCCCGCGATCGAGCGCGGCCCGCAGGCTCTCGCCCTCGATGAGCTCCATGGTCAAGAAGCGGATCTCGCCCGCCTCGCCCAGGTCGAACACGCGGCAGATGCGCGGGTCGGCGATCCGGCGCGCGAGCTTGACCTCGCGGCGGAAGCGCTCGCGCGCGGCCTCGTCGTCGAGGAGATCGGCGCCCAGCACCTTGAGCGCCACCTCCTCGTGGAGCTCGAGGTCGAACGCGCGATAGACGGTCCCGGCGCCGCCCGCGCCGAGCCGCCCGCGCAGCTCGTACCGCCGGGCGACGATCTCGCCCGTGCCGAGGAAGGCTCGGCGCGCCGGGGCGGCGGGATCGGTGGGGACGTCGAACCTGGTGATGATGTCGCCCACGGCGGTGCCCATTATACGCCGGCCGGCGCGCCAAACCCCCGTGGTCACGGGCGGCAAGCTATTGCATACTCCCCGGCCGAGTGTCTCGACGCCTGCGTCTCGTGCTGATTGGCCTCGCGACCGCGGTCGCGGCGGTGGGTCTCGCGGCGCTCCTGTTTCCCAAGATCGGCAGCTGGTACGTGCGCCACCGCGTGCTGCCGCACGTCGCGGAGCGGCTGGGGCGGGATCTCACCGTCGGAAGCGTGCGGGTGGGATACGGGGATGTCGAGCTGCGCGACGTGCGCGTGTTCGGCCCCGCCGACGGCGACGGCGCGCTGCTCGCCGTCGACGACGTCCGCGTCGACTTCGATTTCTGGGGCGCGCTGGGCGGGAACATGCGTCTGGGGACCATGGTCGTGGACGGGCCGCGCATCACGCTCGCGCGCGCCCCCGGCGGCACGGATAACTTTGCAGATTTATTGGATAAACTGCGCAGCCGAGGCACCGGACCCACGCCGTCGAGCGGAGGCGGGCCGGCCCCGGCGCGGCTCGTCGTCCGCCGCGGCGCGGTCGCCTACGACGACCAGCTCAACGGCGTGAAGGGCGCGATCGACGACATCGAGGGCACGATCGTGCGCCGCGGGCTATCCGACATCACGCTGTCCGGCGTCACCGCGGTCCACTCCATCGGGCCCCGCTTGGCGATCGCATCGCTGCGGATCGCTGGCGACACCGCGGACCTCGGCCGCACGCTCGCGGTCACCATCGCCGGCGGCAGCGCCGCGCTTTGGCCCAAGATGTCGCTCACCGACATCCAGGGCACGATCACCGCGTCGTCCGAGCCGGGGCGCACGCGCCTGGCGCTCGAGGGCGGCTACGGCGGCGCCGGCGAGAAGCTGTGGCGCGCCGACGGCTGGATCGACCCCATCGCCGGGGACGCCGAGTTCCACCTGCGCGCCGACCGCTTCACGCTCGACAAGATCGAGAAGATCCTCGCCGACACGCCGGTCGTCGACCCGGCGCGCACGTCGATCGACGCCGCGCTCGACGTCACCGCCCACGGCTGGGATCTGGATTTCTCCGGTGCGCTCGACCTGTCCGGACTGACGCTGTACCACGCCTGGCTGTCGGGGCAGCCGGTGCGCGACCTGGGCGGGCGCGGCACGATCCGCGGCAAGATCCTGCGCAAGGCGCGCATCCTGGAGCTCGACGAGCTGACGGTGAAGGCGCGCGGCGTGGAGCTCCGCCTCGACGGGCGCGCCGCGCTCGAGCGGGGGATCGAGCCGGACGGCACGCGCCGCGCGCAGCCGCGCCTGCGCGCCCACTTGGTCATGCCGGCGGTCTCCTGCCAGCAGGCGCTGGCCGCCATCCCCGCGGAGCTCGCCCCCCGGCTGCAAGGCTTCCAGCTCAAGGGCACGTTCACCACCGACCTCACGATCGACGTCGACTGGGCCGACCTCGACGCGCTCGAGCTCGCCGGCAACGTCGGCATCTTCGGCTGCAAGGTGACGCAGGCCCCCGAAGAGTTCCGCCTCGAGAACCTCCAGGGGGAGTTCGAGCAGATGGTCGAGCTCGAGGAGAACAACTTCATGTCGTTCATGGTCGGGCCGTCGAACCCCGACTTCGTCCCCTTCCCCGAGGTGTCGCACTATCTCATCGACAGCCTGATCTCCACCGAGGACTCCGGGTTCCTCAAGCACAAGGGCTTCATCGTGCGCGAGTTCAAGAGCGCGCTCATCAAGGACCTCAAGGAGGGCTACTTCAAGTACGGCGCGTCGTCGATCACCATGCAGATCGCCAAGAACGTGTTCCTTTACCGGGAGAAGACGCTGTCGCGCAAGCTGCAGGAGCTGTTCCTCACCTGGTACCTGGAGCAGGTGCTGCCCAAGGAGCGGCTCCTCGAGATGTACGTCAACGTGATCGAGTTCGGCCCCGGGATCTACGGGATCGGGCCGGCGGCGCGCCACTACTTCGGCAAGCGCGCCCGCGATCTCGGCCCGCTGGAGGCCGCGTTCTTCTCGTCGATCCTGCCCAGCCCCAAGAAGCGCTACCTGCAGTTCTGCGAGGGGGAGCTCAACCGCTGGGGCGACGCGAAGGTGCAGCGCATCGTCAAGCTCAACCACGAGCGCGGCCTCATCACCGACGACGAGTATCGGGCGGCGCTGGCGGCGCCGCTGCAGTTCGCGCGCAACGAGACGTTCTCCAAGGAGGAGTGCGTCACGATGACCAAACGGATGATCCAGAAGGGGCGCCCGACCCAGCCGAAAAACGGGCCGCAGACGCCGCAGACCAAGACGAGCTCGGGGGGCCGGTGACGCGCGTCCATCTGGTGGATGCGACCTACGAGCTCTTCCGCCATTACTTCGCGGTGCCGGGGGAGCTGGGCGGGGTGCGCGGCGTGCTCCAGACGCTGTGCCAGCTCCTGCGCGAGGGCGCGACCCACGTCGGCTGCGCGACCGACCGCGTGATCCGGTCGTTCCGCAACGATCTCTATCCCGGCTACAAAACCGAGGAGGGCGTGCCGGCGGATCTCCTGGCGCAGTTCCCGCTCGTCGAGGAGGGGATCGAGGCGCTCGGCATGGTCCTGTGGCCGATGGTGGAATTCGAGGCCGACGACGCGCTGGCCACCGCCGCGGCGCGGTTCGCGGGCGACGCCCAGATGGTCTACGTGTGCACGCCGGACAAGGACCTGGCGCAGTGCGTGACCGACAAGGTCCACATGCTCGACCGGCGCCGGCGCATCGAGCTCGACGCGGCGGGCGTGCACGCCAAGTTCGGCGTGCCGCCCGCGGCGATCCCGGACTTCCTGGCGCTCGTCGGGGACACCGCCGACGGCTATCCCGGCATCCCCGGCTTCGGCGAGAAGACCGCGGCGGCCGTGCTCGGCGCGTACGGGACGATCGAGGCCATCCCCGCGTCGGGCTGGCGCGTGGCGGTGCGCGGGGCGGACAAGCTCGCGCGCGTCCTGCACGAGCGGCGCGACGAGGCGCTCCTCTACAAGCAGCTGGCCACGCTCCGGCGCGACGCTCCGGTGACGCAGTCGCTCGCCGACCTGGCCTGGCGCGGGGCGCGGCCGGAGCTCGCCGCGTTCTGCGAGCGGCACGGGCTGGACGACGTGCTGCCCAGAGTCCCCACCCCAGCGAGGGAGCGACGGTGAGGACGCAGGCGCCCCTGGAGCGAGGTGCAGCCGAGCGACCCGGCACCCCGAACCGTCGCTCCCGAGCGTTGCAATCATGAAATGGATGGACGGCCACGACCCCGTCGACGTCGTCGCCGCGCTCGCGCCCCAGCTCTCCCCGGATCGGATCGGGCGCATCGACGCGGTGCTCGACGCGCGCCTCGGCGGGCTGACCGTGGTCCTCGAAAACCTCCACGATCCGCACAACGGCGCCGCCGCGCTCCGGTCCGTCGAGGGATTTGGCCTCGCCGAGCTCCACGTCGTCGAGCAGGCCGAGCCGTTCCGTTTCTCGGACAAGGTCACGCAGGGGTGCGAGAAATGGGTCGCCATCCGGCGCTACCCCCGCTTCGGCGACGCCGCCGCGGCGCTCCACGGCCGCGGCTTCCGCCTCCATGCGGCCGTGCCCGGCGCGCCCGTCGCGGTCGACGATCTCGACGTGGGTCGCCCCGCCGCGCTCGTCTTCGGCAACGAGCACGCCGGCCTCACCGGCGCGGCGCGGGCGGCCTGCGACGGCACGTTCGCGATCCCCATGACCGGGTTCACCCAGAGCTTCAACCTGTCGGTGTCGGTCGCGCTCAGCGTCCACGCCGCCGCCGCGCGCCGCCGCGCCGCGCTCGGCGCGCCCGGCGATCTCCCCGCGGAGGAACGTGCCCGGCTGCGCGCGCGGTGGTATGTCCTTAGCGTGGACCCCCGGGCCGCGCAGGGGATCGTCGAACGGTACGTGGCAAATCGGACGCGGTGAGATGTGGGCGGCGTGACACGCCACCACGTAAAAGCCGAGCGTTATCGCGGGTATCGACCTTGCAACCCACCAGGCAGATGAAGAAAGCCGTCACCCTTCCGAGGATCCGCAGCCGCGCGCTGCGCATCCTTCTGTGGGCGTTCCTCGGGGGGCTGGCGATGGTCACGATCGGCGCGGCCACGCTGGCGGCGATGTTCTGGATCTACGGCTCGGATCCCAACCTGCCGCGCCTGTCGAACCTCAAGGACTACAAGCCCAAGCAGAAGACGCAGATCCTCGCCTCCGACGGCAAGCTCGTCGGCGAGCTCTACGTCGAGCGGCGCTCGTACGTGCCCATCGATCAGATCGCGCCGACGATCGTGAACGCGGTGATCGACGCCGAGGACGCCGACTTCCGCACCCACGAGGGCATCTCTATCGTCGGCATGGCGCGCGCGTTCTGGGTGAACCTGCGCTCGGGGCGGGCGCGGCAGGGCGGCTCGACCATCACCCAGCAGGTCGTCAAGACCTTCGTCCTGTCGCCGGAAAAGACGATCAAGCGCAAGATCCAGGAGCTGATCCTCGCGCGGCGCCTCGAGCAGACGCTCACCAAGGACGAGATCCTCACGCTCTACTTGAACCAGATCTACTTCGGCCACGGGCGTTACGGCGTGGAGGAGGCGGCGCGGTTCTACTTCGGCAAGCCGGCGTCGGAGCTCAACCCCGGCGAGGCGGCGATGCTGGCCGGGCTGCCGCAGTCGCCGGAGCGGCTGTCGCCGATCAAGCACCCCGACGCGGCCAAGGCGCGCCAGACGTACGTCCTCGAGCAGCTCGTCCATCGCGGCCACCTGCCCGCCGCGGAGGCGCAGAAATGGATCGATCGGCCGATCGAGATCGTGCGCAGCCCCGAGCCGTACCTCGACGTCGCGCCGGAGTTCGTCGACGCGGTGAAGCGCGAGCTGGAGAAACGCTACGGCACCGAAGAGGCGGCGACGCTCGGCCTCACCGTGAAGACGACGCTCGACGTCGGCTTGCAGAAGGCCGCGCGCGCGGCGCTGGAGAAGGGGCTGCGCGAGCTCGACGGGCGCCAGGGGTACCGCGGACCGATCGAGCGGCTCAAGCCGGAGAAGGCGGTCGATCGGCTCAAGCTCCTCGCCAAAAAGCTCGCCGCCGCGACGCCCAAGCCCGGCGAGACGTACGAGGCGGTGGTGACCGAGGTCTCCGACGCGGACAAGTCGCTGGTCGTCGACCTTGGTGGCTGGCGCGGCGGCGTGCTCCTGGAGGGCCCCGCCGACGAACGCATCAATCCCGACGGCAAGAAGCCGACCGAGCGGTTCCAGGCGGGCGACGTCGTGAGGGTGCGCCCCGACGCGAGCCTCCCCAAACCGAGGGCCAAGGTCGACGGCGCGGTGGCGCTGGAGCTCGGACCGCAGGCGGCGATGGTCGTCCTCGATCCGACGACGCGCCGCGTCCTGGCGATGGTCGGCGGCTACGACTACGAGCTCGGGGGGTTCAACCGGGCGCTGCGGGCGAAGCGCCAGCCGGGGTCGGCGTTCAAGCCCATCCTGTACGCGACGGCGCTCGACACCGGCCAATACACGCCGGCGTCGATCGTCAACGATGCGCCCGAGGTGTACGACCTGTGGAAGCCCAAGAACTACGAGCGCGGGGCGTTCCTCGGGCCGGTGCGGCTGCGCTTCGCGCTGGCGCACTCGATCAACACCGTGGCGATCCGGGTGATGCACGAGGTCACGCCGCCGCGCGTGGTGGAGACCGCGCACGCGCTCGGCATCGACGAGGAGCTGCCCGCCGAGCTGTCCCTGGCGCTCGGCTCGGGCGTGGTGACGCCGATCGAGTTCATCAACGCGCTGGCGTCGTTCCCGGCGGGCGGAAAATGGGCGCCGCCGCAGATCATCCAGTCGATCGGCGGCGTGCCCGAGCCCGAGGCCGAGGCCCGGCAGGCGCTGCGGCCGGAGATCGCGTTCCTCACCGCGAGCATGATGCGCAGCGTCGTCGAGGAGGGGACGGCGACCGGCGCCAAGAAGCTCGGGCGCGAGATCGCCGGCAAGACCGGCACGTCCAACGCGGCCAAGGACGCGTGGTTCGTCGGGTTCACGCCCGATCTCGTCGCCGGCGTGTGGGTCGGCTTCGACGACCTCCGCCCGCTCGGCCGGGGCGAGGCGGGCGGCAAGGCGGCGGTGCCGATCTTTGTCGAGTTCATGAAGACGGCGCTCAAGGCCCGCTCGCCCAAGACGTTCAACCCGCCGCCCGGCGTGGTGACGGCGCGCATCGACAAGCGCAGCGGGCTCCTGGCCGCGCCGGGGGAGCCGGAGTCGGAGACGATGGACGAGGTGTTCCTCGACGGGACGGCGCCCACGCAGAGCGCGCCGTCGCAGGGCGAGGTCGATCCCTCGACCTTCGTGCTGGAGCAGATGGACGACGAGCAGGGGGCGACGCGCGCTCCGCCCGAACAGTGAGCGAGCGAGCGATGGCGAGGATCGAGGCGCCCCTGGAGCAAGGCGCAGCCGAGCGACCTGGCGCCCCGAGCCATCGCTCGCGAGCGGTGCAACAGTGAGAGCATTCCTTTTGCTGCTGTGCGCCCGGGTCGCCGCGGCGGGCACGGCCGACGGGCTCGCCGACGCGCTCGCCGCGAACGCCCCCGCGGGGGAGGTGGGCGTGCGCGTCCGGTCGGCGGATGCGCCGCAGCTCGCCGCGACGCTCGAGGGGCTCATCGTGGCGCGGATCGGCCACGCGCGGCGGTTCGCCGGCGAGCCCGCCGCCGCGCGCGCCGCGGGCCTCGACTACTGGCTCGACGTCGACGTCACCGTCGACCGCGCCGCCGGCGAGGTGACCGCGCTCGGCCGCCTGGTGCCGGTGGCGCACGACCTGTGGGCCGAGGCCGCGGGGCGGAAGCCGTTCACGGCGGTCGCGACGGCGCCGTTCGCGCGCGCCAAGCTCGACGCCGAGCTCCGGGCGTATCTCGGCCTCCCGGCGGCGCGGCCGCGCAAGCTGGTGTTCCGCCCGCTCAAGGCCGAGCTCGATCTGGGCGCGCCGATCCTCGCGCTCGCCGGCGGCGACGTCGACGGCGACGGCAAGTCCGAGCTCGCCGCGCTCACGCCCGACGAGGTGGTCGTGCTCGACGTGGACCGCGACGCCGTCGCGGTGCGCTACCGCGTCGCGCTGGAGGGGGCGGCGCCCGTCCCGCGCCCGCGCCAGCCCATCGGCACGATCGTCGTCGCCGGCGGCGAGATCCGCGCGCGCTCGAGCGAGCACGCCCAGGGCGTCGTCCTCCGCGACGGGAAGAAGGTGGGGGCGCCCAAGGGCTACGCCAGCTGCGCCGGCGACCTCGAGCTCGTCGCGGGCACGGTGACGTTCGTGCGCGACCGCGAGCGCTGGGTCGGGCTGGCGTGCGCCGGCGACGTCGTCGCCGCCGTCGACGCTGCGGGCACGCTGCGCCTGTCGCGCGGCGGACAGATCGCCGGGGTGGGGTTCGCGTTCCAGATCGCGGATCTCGACAGGGACGGCGCGCTCGAGGCGGTGGTGTCGGCGTACCGCCCGCAGGGGACGGGGGACGCGCTCAGCCTGTACCGCATCGGCGCCGACGGGGCGCGCCTCCTGCGCCAGGGCGCGCAGCTCCCCGGCGGCGTGGCGGCGATCGCCGCCGGCGACTTCGACGGCGACGGCGCGGTCGACTGGCTCGCGGCGGTCGGCGCCGGGGGCACGAGGTACGATCTGTGGCTGCTCGACTGACGCTCCTCGCGCTGCTGGCGGCCTCGGTCGCGCGGGGCGAGTCGCGGCCGGGCTACGGCGGCAAGCTCGTGGGCTCGCTGCTGAGCCAGCCGACCACGCCCAATGCGCCCAATGCGCCCACTACGATCGATCCGCTGCTCGCCGCCTCGTACGCCGAGCTCACCCTGGTCGGCCTCGTCTTCGACGGGCTCTACCGCGTCGACGCCGCCGGGCGCGTCGTCCCGCACCTGGCCGAGGCGATGCCCACGACGGCGGGGCTCGAGGCGCGCATCCCGCTCCGCGCGGGCGTGCGCTTCCACGACGGGAAGCCGCTCAAGCCCGCCGACGTGGTGGCCTCGCTCCAGCGCGCCCAGCGCGCGCCGGTCACCGAGTGGGCGCTGGCCCCGGTGGACCGCATCGCCGCCGACGGCCAGACGCTGGTTGTGACGCTCAAGCGGGCGACGCCCGAGCTGGCCGCGCTCCTCGCCCTGCCGCAGCTGGTGGTGACCCCCGGCGGGCGCGCGCCCGCGCGCGGCGCCGTCGGCAGCGGGCCGTTCGTCCTCAAGCGCATGGACGCGGGGAAGGTCGAGCTCGCCGCGTTCCCCGAGCACTTCGCCGGGCGCCCCTACCTCGATGGGCTGACCCTGCGCTGGCGCGAGAACGCCGACGCCGAGGCGCGCGCGTACGAGGCGGGCGAGGCCGACTTCTCCCTGCGCGGCGCGGTGGGCTTCGCCGGGCACGAGCCCAAGTACCCCACCGGCGCGCTCGAGGGTCCGGCGACGATCCTCGCCTACCTCGCGTTCGGGCGGGCGCACGCCGAGGTGACGGGGGACGTGGACTTCCGCCGGGCGGTATCGCTGGCGCTGGGGCGCGCTGCGCTGCGCCACCTGGGCAGCGGCGAGCGCGTGATCCCGGCGCTCGCGCCGGCGTCGCCCGATCTCGGCGGGCCCACCCCCGGACCGGAGGAGTCGGCGGCGCGCGTCGACGCCGCCCGGGCGGCGCTGCGCCGCGTGCGCGCGCCGCTGCCGCGGGCGCTCGAGCTGCTCATCGACCGGACCCGCCCCGACGACGCCGAGGTCGCCGCGCGCATCGTCGCCGCGCTCGACCAGCTCGGCCTCGCCGTGAGCTACACGGCGCTCCCCCCGAGCGAGCTCCAGCGGCGGGTCGCCGCCGGCCAGTGCGACCTGTGGCTGGGGCAGCTCGTGGCGCCCGGCACCGACGCGACGTTCGAGGTCGCGGCGGCGTTCGCGGCCGCGGCCGACCGCTTCGCGACGGTGCAGATGGCCGTCGGGCCGCTCGCCGGCGCATCGCTGGCGCTGGCGTTCGACGCGCGCCTGCCGGTGGTTCCGCTCTACCATCGCTCCGTGCGCGTGCACTATCGCAAGATCGTCTACGGGCTCGGCTTCGACGGCCTGGGACGGCTGAGCCTCGCCGACGCGTTCGTGTTCGCCGGGACGGTGACTCCGTGACGCTGCGCGCGCGCTTCACGCTGTGGTTCTCCGGCGCGGCGCTGGTGCCGATCGTGGCCACCGCGGCGCTGGCGTGGTGGCAGATCTCGTCGGGATACCGCGAGACGTTCGAGCAGAAGCTGTCCGCCGCGCGCGACGACGCCACGCGCGAGTTCGGGCGCATCCGCGAGGCCGTACGGCAGGCCGCCGCGGCCGCCGGCGACAACCCCCTCGTCGGCGCCGTGCTCGTCGATCTGCGCAAGCACGGCGGCGAGCTGTCGCCGGCGCAGCGCCAGGACCTGAAGAAGAACGGCCTGGCCACGATGCAGTCGCTCGGGCTGCAGGTGCTCACCATCGTCGATCGCCAGGACACGGTGCTGGCGGCGCCGCACCTGGTGGCCTGGGTCGACGAGAACGACCCCGAGCCGCGCCGGCTGGCCGGAGCGCGCGCGGGCGCGGCCGTCGTCGGCTGGCAGCGCGTCCTGCGCGACGGCAAGGTCGTGCGCGTCCTGTGCGTCGAGGCGGCGCGCGCCGTGCGCGACGAGGGCCAGGAGGTGACGGTCCTGGTCGGGCGCGAGCTCGGCGACAACCTGGTCGCGCCGCTCAAGCGCGCCGGCGTCGAGGCCCGCCTGGTCGACGCGGGGGGGCGGGTGCTCCACGCCACGACGTCGTCGTGGGGGCCGCTCGAGGACGCGCCCGGGCGCGAGCTCGTCCTCGAGGACGAGGCCGGGCAGCCGATCGCGCGCCTCATCGTGGCCGTGGCGAACGCGGAGCTCCTGACGCGCCTGCGCGAGCTGGCGTTCCTGACCACCGCGGTGGGCGCGGCGGCGACGCTGGCCGCGGCGCTGCTCGGGTTCGCGGTCGCGCGGCGCATGACCCGCGACCTCGACGCGCTCGTGGGCGGCGTGCTGTCCGTCGCCGGCGGCGACCTCGATACGCAGGTGACGGTGCGCTCGCGCGACGAGGTCGGCGCCGTCACCGAGGCGTTCAACCGCATGACGCGCGAGCTGCGCGAGTCCAAGGACAAGCTCCTCCACGCCGAGCGCGTCGCCGCCTGGCAGGACATCGCGAAGAACCTCGCCCACGAGATCAAGAACCCGCTCACCCCCATCCGCATGAGCGTGGAGACGATGCGCAAGACGCGCGCGGCCGGGCACGCCTCGTTCGACGAGATCTTCGACGAATCGACGCGCACGATCCTCGAGGAGGTCGAGCGCCTGCGCAAGATCGTGGGCGAGTTCACCCAGTTCGCGCGGCTGCCCAGCCCCGAGCGGCGAACGCTCGACGTGAACGCGGTCGTGGCGAGCGCGTTGAGCCTGTACCACGGGTCGGTGCGCGTGGTGAAGGACCTCGGCGACGGCCTGCCCCGCCTCGACGCCGACCGCGATCAGCTCACCCAGGTCGTGCTCAACCTGCTCGAGAACGCGCGCGACGCGGTGGCGTCCAAGGGCTCCGACGAGTCGGTCGGGCGCATCACGGTGCGCACGCGCGCGCGCGCCGGGGCGGTCGAGCTCGAGGTCGAGGACAACGGGCCCGGGTTCGACCCCGCGTTCAAGGAGCGGATCTTCGCCCCGTACTTCACAACCAAGGAGAGCGGCACCGGGCTCGGGCTGGCGATCGTGCGCCGTATCGTGACCGAGCACGGCGGGCGGGTGAGCGCGCAGGGAGAGCCCGGCAAGGGCGCGCGCTTCGTCGTCGAGCTGCCCGCGGGCTGAAGGTTCAGCGCGTGTCCCAGTAGGGTGGGCTTCCGAATGCGGCGCGCAGCCATTCGGTGAGGGCGCGCAGCTTCGCGGATCCGCGGCGGTCGTAGGGGTATGCGATGTAGAGGGTGGCGCCTTCGGCCTCCGCGCCGACGTCGACAATCGTCAGCTGTTTGCGGGCGAGCTCCGATTGGATGAACCAGCGGGGCAGGAGCGCGAGGCCGAGCCCGGCGACCGCGGCGCCGCGCATCAGCAGGCCGTTGTTGACGCGCAGCGCCACCGTCTCCGGCCGCACCGTCACGAACCGGCGCGCCGCCTTGAACCGCCAGTCCGCCGCGCCGCGATGGCTGTAGACGATGCCCCGGTGCCGCTTCAGCTCATCGAGGGTCTTCGGCCGGCCGAACTTCTCGAGATAGCCGGGCGCCGCGACCAGGAATCGGCGGCTGAGGGCCAGTCGCTTCACGATGACCTGCTCGTCGACGATCGCGCCGTGGCGCACGACGGCGTCGTAGCCTTCCGCCGCCATTTTCACGAGGCGTTCGTCGAGATCGAGCGTGAGCTCGATCTTGGGGTTTCGGGCCAGGAAGGCGTAGAGCGCCGGGCCGAGATGCAGGGCGCCGAAGCTGACGGGAGCCGAGACGCGCAGCGGCCCCACGAGCTCGCCGCGGCGTTCGCCCATCTCCTCCGTCGCGTCGGCCACCTCGCGCACGATGCGCTTGGCGCGGTCGTAGAAGGCGCTGCCGTCCTCGGTGATCGACACCTTGCGCGTCGTGCGTTGCAGCAGCGCGGCGCCGAGCGTTCGCTCGAGCTCGCTCAGCCGCTCGCTGATCACCGATTTCGACAGCTCCATGCGGCGCGCGGCCTCGCTGATCGACCCGGCCTCGGCGACGGCGATGAAGGCGGCGACGGAGTCGAGCTTCAGCATTGTTCGGTTTTCCCGAAAACAGAATCTGGCATTCGTCGCCTTTCGAGAACAATCCTACCGCGCCATAGTCCCCCCATGTCGCGTCTTCTTTGGCTTGTCGTGGGGGGCATCGTCCTGGCGGCGCCCGCCCGGGCGGCAGTTCAACCGTATCCGGCCGGCTTCCGCTCGCAGATGATCGACACCAACGGGACGAAGCTGTACGTCCGCGTCGGCGGCACCGGACCGGCGGTCGTGATGCTGCACGGCTTCGGGGATTCGGGCGACATGTGGGCGCCGATCGCGGCGAAGCTCATGAAGGACCACACGGTGATCGTGCCGGATCTGCGCGGCATGGGGCTGTCGGAGCACCCCGACACCGGCTACACCAAGAAGAACCAGGCGGTCGACATCGCGGGCGTTCTCGACCGGCTCAAGATCCAGAAGGTCGACCTCGTCACCCACGATATCGGCAATATGGTGGGGTACGCCTTCGCGGCACAGTTTCCCGACCGCGTCACGCGATGGGTCGTGATCGACGCGCCGCTGCCCGGCATCGGCGACTGGGACAACATCATCCGCAGCCCGTTGCTCTGGCACTTCAACTTCCGCGGGCCCGACATGGAGCGGCTCGTCGCCGGGCGCGAACGCATCTATCTCGATCGCTTCTGGAACGAGCTGTCGGCCAATCCGAAGGCGATCGACGAGGCGACGCGCCGGCATTATGCCGCGCTCTACGCGCGCCCCCGCGCCATGCACGACGCGTTCGAGCAGTTCGCCGCCTTCACGCAGGACGCGATCGACGACAAGGCCCTCCTGGCCGCGGGCGGCAAGCTGGCCGCCCCCGTTCTGGCCGTCGGCGGGGAGAAGTCCTTCGGCGCGGGGATGGCCGACCACCTGCGGTTCGTGGCGACGAACGTGACCGGCGGCATCGTTCCCGGCTCCGGTCATTGGATCATGGAGGAGAACCCCGACGCCACGACGAAGCTGGTCGTCGACTTCCTCGCGAAGTGAAAGAGGCCTCGTACGGAGCTACGATGGGGCACATGTTGTTCCGCCCCAGCCTGTCCGTCGTGGTGCCCGCCTACAACGAGGCGGACAACCTGCCGGCGGTGGTGCCGGCCATGGTCGAGCTGGTGCGGGCGGCGTGCTCCGCCGCGGAGATTGTCCTCGTCGACGACGGCTCGCGCGACGGCACGGCCGCGGCCGCCGCCGCGCTCGCGGCCGCGTACCCCGAGGTACGCGTCCTCACCCACCCGCAGAACCGGGGCATGACCGCGGCGCTCAGGACCGGCTTCTTCGGCGCGCGCAACGACTTCGTCACGATCCTTCCCGCCGACGGGCAGATCGATCCGCGCGAGCTGGAGAAGGTGTTTGCCGCGTTCGACGACCACGACCTCGTCCTGACCACCTACCGCCACCGCCCCGACGGCGTCGTGCGCCTCGTCATGTCGCGGACCCTGCGCGTGATGCTGCGTCTCGCCATCGGGCTGCGCGATCGCCTGGAGGGCACATATCTGTTCCGGCGCGCGCTCCTCGACGAGCTAACGCTCGTCGCCGAGAAGAGCGCGGGCTCGATCGGCCTCGAGATCGTCGCCAAGGCGCGCGCCCTGGGCAAGCGCATCGCCACGTGCGAGATCGAGTGCCTGCCGCGCCGCAGCGGCAAGTCCAAGGTCGCCAACGCGCGCAACATCGCGCAGTATCTCGAGGAGATCTGGCGGATCCGGGCGTCGATGAGGCGTTAGCCCGTCGACGACGATCGGGGGCGGACCGGGGCGAACGTGCCGAACACGAGGTCCCAGATCGGCGAGCTCACGCCGTAGCGCTTGGTGCCGTGGAGCTCGTCGAAGTGGTGGAGCAGATGGTAGCTCTTGATCCACTTGCCGAACCGCGTGCTCGGGCGGAAGTGATGGGCGTAGTAGTGGATCCAGTCGTACGCGACGTAGCCCGTCGCCGTGCCCGCGAACAGCGTCACGCCCGTCGTCGGCCCCAGCGCGAAGTAGTAGAGGAGGAAGACCGGTACCGCGATCGTCCAGCTCATGAGCGGCGGCGCGACGAGCCGCATCTTGTCGTTGGGAAACTCGTGGTGGTAACCGTGCATCATGAACGCGCGGAAGCGCGACTTCTCGTCGTGCGCGCCGATGTGGAACAGGAAGCGATGGAGCAGGTACTCGATGAACGTCCAGGCCAGCCAGCCGGCGAGGAACACGCCGATCGTCGCAGCGACGCCTAGCCGGTCGACGCCGCGGTAGATGCCCCAGCCGATGAACGGACCGAACCAGATGATGGGCGTGATCGGGTGCGCCTGCGCGAACACCTTCTCGACGAAGCCGTTCTCGAACACGCGGATCGACTTCGGCCGGTCGGGCCGGCGCGGCGCGTTCGGATTGGGGGCGAGGTCGGCCCACCCGCCGAGTCCCGACGCGGGCCAGCGCCCCTGTCCCGCGTTCAGGCAGTCCTCGGTGTAGCGCAGCAGGGCCATGGGCGACTACGTAACACGACCGCCGGGCGAGCGCCACCGCCGGGCGCAACCGCCTGGTCAGACCATTATCACGACCTGATCGGCGTCGCCTTCAGCGCCGCCTTGCCATCCTTCACGTAGACCTGGAACTTGACGGCCTTGCACGCGTATTTGGCGATGAGCTGGTCGCGGTTCTGCACCAGCTTCACCGAGAACTTCTCGAACGTCAGGCTCTCCACGCTCTCGCCGCATTTCTTCTTGAGCTCGATGAAGTCGTCGTACACCTGCCGGAAATAGACGTCCTCTCCGTCGGGGAGCGACGGCGACGGCGGCAGCTCGGGCGGCCGCAGCGGGGGCGGCGGGGGCTCGAGGTCGAGCGGCGGCGGCGGCGGCTTGGCGTCCACGAGCGGCGGCAGCGCCGGCGGCGGGGGCGTCATGAGCTCGGCGGTGGCCGCGTGGCCGAGGATGTCGTCGTCGAGCGACGCGGGCGTGGCCTCCTTGGCGCGCGGCGGATTCGCGGCGGGGACCAGCGGCGGCGGCTGGACGATGGGCACGCCCAGCGGACCCGTCGTCGTCTTCTTGCGCAGCGCCTCGACGGCGGGCGGCAGGACCTTCTCCGGGCGCTGCTTGCCCATCGGCGGCGGCACCGGACCGGCCCCGGTCGCCGGCGGCGGCGGCGGCGGGATGTCGAACGTGAACGACGCGGCCGGGCCGGTGTCGATCGCCAGGTCCGACGGGGGCGGCGGCGAAAACGGCATGCCCGCGCCCGACGGCGCCGACGGCGGCAGCGGCTTCGCCTCCCCCTCGGTCTCGTACAGCGCGCCCAGGTCGGCGCGCGGCGTCTTGGACTCGCGCGACAGGCGGTCGAGCGCCAGGTTCACCGAGCGCGCGATCGAGCCCCACTTGCCGCGGTGCTGGTCCTCGGCGAGCGAGCGCGCGTCCCCCTTGCCCAGCGCCAGCGCGTCGTTGGTGAGGCGCTTGAGCGGCTTGTCGGCCTCGATCCACATGATGCCGACGCCGAGGAGAACGAGGAGAATGAGGCCCGCGCCGAGCGCGATCCACGGGAAGTTCCCGAACGACATGTCCCCCTTCACCAGCCCGGCCAGCGAGCCCATGAACCCGACGGTGCGCGGCCGCTCGCGGTACACCGCGTAGAAGCCGTCCTGCGCGCCTACCTCGCCGGGCAGGCGCTTGACCGCCACCCGCACGCTCGCGGTCTCGCCCTGGATGGTGAACGCAGGCACGGGGACGAGGTTGCCTCGTTCGTCCTTCGCCGACAGCTTGTCGGCGATCTTGGCGACCTCCTGCTTGATGTCGGTGGCGAGCACGGTCGGGCCGGAGTTGGCGATGGCGTTCTCGCCCACGAAGAAGGCCACGTGGGTGTCGCACGCGCCGCCGTCGTGCTCGCACGTCGACGAGATCTGCGGCTCGAGCTCGCGCGCCAGCGCCTCGTCGACCTCCTGGCCGACGACGAGCGCGCCGACGTAGCCCTCGACGCTCTGCTCGATCGGCCGCGCGACCACCGGCGCGGCCGCCACGCGGTACAGCTTGCGGTCGACGAGCCACAGGTCGTCGCGCATGTAGCCGCGCAGCGCGTCGCGCACGAGGTAGTAGCCGCTGAGGTCGTCGCCCCACGACTTCTCGTTCTGCCCGACGCGCGCCACCACCCGCCCCCACGCATCGAGCGAGATGAGGAAGCTCGGCTTGACGCCCTGCGTCCCGCTCTGCAGCTGCTCCAGCGTCGCGCGCGCGCTGTCGTGGACCTGCTGGCTGATCGTGTCGGGGTTGTCTTCCTTGATCCTCTTCAGCTCGACGAACACGTCGTGGCGGGTGTAGGTGAGCGCGTTGTTGATGCGGGCGTGCGCGTCGAGGCCAAGGAGCAGCTCGACGTCGTCGCGCGCCTTCTCCAGGCGGCGGTCCTCGGCCTCGAGGATCCGTCGCTCGGCCGGACGCGGCACCGCCAGCGCCAGCCCGACCGCCACCATCGCGAAGACGGCGACGAGGAAGTACCAGATCTTGGACCAGAACACGCGCGCTCCCTAGTTTTTCCCCGGCAGCGGGGTCGTGGGCCTGCCCGCCAACGCCTCGGTGGTGAGCTCGATGCGGACGTCGCCCTTGCCCGGCACGTCGATCGTCTTCGTCGGCAGGATGAGCCAGCCGTCGCGGTACCACACCTTCACCGTCCAGCGCCCGGCGGGAACGCCCTCGAATTTGAACCTGCCGTTGCGGTCCACGCGGGTGAAGTAGCGCGTCGGCAGGGGGACGATCCGCCCGACGAGGTGGGGCGACCCCCTGGACTGGATCGCGATGGCGACGTCCTTGCCCGACGCGGTCACCGTGCGCGACCCATCGCGGCCGATCGGCTCCTTGGGGATGAGCCCGGGCTGGTTGGGCGAAAACAGGACGTGGGTCTCCTGCCCGACGTTGGAGATCTCCACCTGCGACCCGCTGATGACGGGAAGGATCGGCGGCATGAACGCGTGGTTGCCGAGCTGCCACGTGACCGGCCCGTGCGGCGGCTGGGAGGCCTCGGGCGGGGCGGCGGCGCCGTCCAGGTAGACGATGCACTGCGGCAGCGGATCGTACTGCTTGAGCGGAAGGATCGGGTTCGGCGTGGGGGGCACGAATCCGGCGTATTCGAGCGGCGGCGCCTCCACGGCCACGGGGGGGACCACCGCGCCCTGCACGATACCGGAGGTGGCAGGGCCGGCGGCCCGGGCGGGGGCGGCACCGGAGACGACCAGCGCGATCGCAGGGGCGAGCCCAGTCGCAAGCCCAGTCGCAAGCCCAGTGGCAAGCCCAGTGGCAAGCCCAGTAGCAAGCCCAGTAGCAAGGATGACGGCGCGGCGCATGGATAACTCTATGAGATTCGGCCGATTTTAACCCCCCGGGGGGCGGCGTCAATGTTTTCAGGAAACCCCGCGGAGCCCGGCGCCGATGATTGCCGCGGTGCGGGCGGCAGTGATCCTGTGTGCGGCGTTCGCGGCGGGCATCGTCGCGGCCACCGAGCTCGGCGTCGCGGCCGGGATCGCCGCCGCGGCGGCGGCGTCGATCGCGGCGGTGCGGACGCGCGCCGCGCTTGCGGTGGCGGCGACGGTCGCGCTGGGCGCCGCGGCGGCGGAGGGGGAGCGGCGGCCGCCGCCGGCGCTGCCCGACGAGCCGGAGGTGTGGGAAGCCAACGTGATGCGGCCGCTCGAGGACGGAGTGGTCCTCGATCTCGACGGGCTGCGCGCGTTCCTGCGCGCGCCCGCGCTGCTGCCCGGCGATCGCGTGCGTTTCCGCGGAATCGTGGAGCCGCCCCGGCCCCTCTACCGCAACGAGGGGCAGTCCGATCCCGAGAAGCTGTGGCGCAGCCGGGGCGTCGAGGCGATCGCGCGCGCATTTCCGCCCGGACCGATAGTCCTCGCCGGGCCCGACGGGCGAGAGGCGTCGCTGTGGCGGCCCGCGGCCGAGCTCCGGCTGCGCGCGGCCGCGGCGGCCTCCTCGCCGCTGGTGCAGGCGCTCGTCCTCGGCAAGCGCGACCTCGTCCCGACCTCCGTCGAGGATGATTTCCGCCGCGCCGGCGTGACCCACGTCCTGTCGGTGAGCGGGCTCCACCTCGCGGCGGTGACGTTCCTGTTCTACGTGGGCGTGCGCCGCGCCTGGCTGCGGCTCACGCGGCTGGCGCTGCGCGTGCCGGCCGAGCGCGTCGCCGCGGCCGCGGCCCTGCCCGTCGCCGTCGGCTACACGCTGGTGACGGGCGCAGCGGTGGCCACGGTGCGCGCGCTCGCGTGCGTGCTGGTGTACATGGGCGCGCGGTTCTTCGACCGGCGTCCCGACGCGCTCGCCGCGCTCGCCGTCGCCGCGCTGGCGATCCTGGCCGCGTCGCCGCTCGCGCTCTACGACCCGTCGTTCCAGCTGTCGTTCGCGGCGGCGTTCGCGCTGGCGCTCGCCGGCGGCGTCGGGCGGCGCTGGGTCGCGCGCATGCTCGCCGGCTCGCTGGTGGCCTTCGTGGCGACCGCGCCGTTCACCGCGCTCCATTTCGGCGTGCTCCAGCCGGCGGGCATCCTCGCCAACCTCGTGGTCGTCCCGCTGGCCGAGCTCGTGGTCCTGCCCGTCGGTCTCGTCGGGGCCGCGCTCGCCGGCACGCCGCTCGGGGCGCCGATCCTCCGCCTCGCCGGCTGGGCCGCCGACGCGCTGGGGTTCATCGTGCACCACATCGCGCGCGTCGCGCCGGTATGGGACGTGTCGCCGCCGCGGCCGCTGGAGCTCGCGCTGCTGCTCGCGGCGCTCGGCGCGCTCGCGTTCCGCCGCTGGCGCGCAGCCGCGGCGCTCGTCGCCGCCGTCGTCGTGTCGTACGCGTGGCCGCATCGCCCCGACGGCGCCGAGGTCACGTTCCTCGACGTGGGGCAGGGCGATGCGGCCGTCGTCGAGACGCCCGGCGCGACGTGGCTGGTCGACGCCGGCGGGCGCCTCTACGGCGACGCCGCGCCCGATCCCGGCGAGCGCGCGGTGTGGCCGTTCCTGCGCGCGCGCCGCATCCGTCGCATCGACGTCGCCGTCGTGTCCCACCCGCACCCCGATCACTACGGCGGCCTCGCGGCGGTGGCGGCGCACGTGCCGATCGGCGAGCTGTGGGTGAACGGCGAGGAGGGCGACGCCGCGTACCGCGCGCTCCTCGCGCGGCTGGAGGCATCCGGGACGCGCGTGGTGCGCCCGGCGCCGTGGGCCGCGCGCGCCGGCGGCGACGCGCGGCTCGTCGTCGTGGGGCCGGATGCGCCCGACCCGCTCCGCGGCGCGAACGACAACTCGCTGGTCGTCGCGGTCGAGCTCGCCGGGCGGCGCGTCCTTCTCCCCGGGGACCTCGAGGCCGCGGGCGAGGCATCGGTGGCCGTGGGCGCGGCCGACGTCGTCAAGGCGCCCCACCACGGCAGCCGGACGTCGTCTACGCCTGGCTTCATCGACACGACGCGGCCGGCGGCGGTGGTCGTGAGCTGCGGGCGGCGCAATCGTTTCGGCTTTCCCGCCCCCGAGGTGGTGGAGCGGTGGCGCGCCGCCGGCGCCGCCGTCCATCGCACCGACGTCGCGGGCCAGGTGCGCGTGGTCCTGTCCCCGCGGGGCGGCGTCCCTGCAATAATCGACGGGGATGTTCCATCGTCTCGTCGTCGTCGCCCAGGGAAGCGAGACCGAGCACGTGTTCGCGCTGGAGCGCGACGTCGTGCTCGTCGGGCGCCGGCCCGGAGTGGACGTGCTCCTCCCCCACCCGGCGGTGGGCGGCGTGCACCTCCGACTCGAGCGCGAGGGCGAGCGCGTGTTCGTCGTCGACGCGGGAACGCGCGTCGGGACGCGCCTCCGCGGTCAGCGCCTCCGCCCCGGACAGAGGGTCGCGCTCGACGACGGCGACGAGCTGGAGGTCGCCGGGGCGTTCCGCGCGCGCTTCCAGGCGCGCGCCGCGTCGGGCGCCGTCCCGGCGGCGCACCAGACGACGCACGAGCTGGCGCGCGCGATGATCCACCAGCTCCTCGGGCGCGGCGAGAGCGCGCACCTCGAGGTGCGGACGGGACCGGGCGCGGGCGGCCGCGTGACGCTGCCGCCGCCGGGCAAGGAGCTCATCATCGGGCGCGGCGAAGGGTGCGACGTCGTCATCCGCGACGACGAGCTGTCGCGCGAGCACGCGCGGCTGCGGCGCGGCTGGCTGCAGACGACGATCGCCGACCTCGGGTCGAAGAACGGCACGCGCGTCGGGCTCCGGCGCGTCCGCCTCGGGGACGAGCGCGTGCTCCGACCGGGCGACGCGATCCGCCTGGGCGCGACCGTGCTCCTCTACGACGACCCGGTCGAGCGGTACCTGACCGCGCTCGACCCCCGGCCGAACCGCGTGCGCAAGCTCGTGGTCGCCGCGGGGGCGCTCGTGCTCGTCGGCGCCGTCGTGGCCCTGGTATTCCTGCTCATGTCGTGATATGTCGGTCCGATGCGTACACGGATATCTGCCCTCGTCTCGTTTCTCATCGTTTTCGCCAGTCTTTCCGCGGCCTACGCCGATGATATGGCCGACGCCAAGAAGCTCATCGGCGCGCAGGTGGAGCTCATCAAGAAGCAGGACGTCGACGGCCTGAAGAAGACGTTCACCGCCCGACTGGCCGATCGCATCACGGCCGAGAACGTGAAGAAGGCCGCCGACCAGCTCAAGAGCTACACGCTCGACGACCTGGTCGCCGCCGTCGAGACGAAGGGCGATTCGGTCAAGATCAAGATGAAGAACGGCCGGTCGCTGACCACGCTCGTGAAGGACGGCGGCGCCTGGAAGGCCGACACCGTCTGGTTCAAGTAGACGTGCGCCCGCGCTGGCTCGCGCTCGCGGCGTTTCTCGTCGCATGCGCTGCCGTCGCGCCGCCGGCGCCGGCGCCGGCCGGCGACGTTCCGGCCGACGACGGACGACGACCGCGCGCGCGTCTGGTCGTCCACTACCCGACCGGCTGGGGGCACCGGATCTCGGTGCGCGGCTCGGCGGGCGGCCTCACGTGGAGCGCGGGGCAGGATCTCACGTGGACGGCCGGCGACGCGTGGACGGGCACGTTCGCGCCCACCGCGTCCATCGAGCTCAAGCCGCTGTTCGACGACACGACGTGGTCGCTCGGACCGAACTACGTCCTCGCGCCGGGCAAGACCCTCGACGTGTGGCCGCACTTCTTCCACGACGGCGGACGCCTGGTCGAGATCCACGATTTCGCGTCGGGGCGCCTGGGGGACACGCGGCGCGTGACCGTATATCTGCCCCCGAGCTACGACGAGACGCCGGCGCGCCGGTACGCGGTCGTCTACATGCACGACGGCCAGAACCTGTTCCACGACGGCGAAGCCTTCGCGGGCGTCTCCTGGGACGTGGCCGGCGCCATGGACCGGGGCGCCGGCGATGCCACCATCGCCGAGGCGATCGTGGTCGGCATCGACAACGACTCCGATCGCATCTGGGAGTACACGCCGACCGACGGCGGCTACGGCGGCGGCGGCGCCGACGCGTATCTCGGCTTCGTGGCCGACGAGCTGAAGCCGGCGATCGACAGCGCCTACCACACGCTGCCCGATCGGGAGCACACCGCCATCGTCGGCTCGTCGCTGGGAGGGCTGGTGTCGATCTACGCCGGCATCGTCCGCCCGGAGACGTTCGGCGTGGTGGGGGCGCTGTCGCCGTCGACGTGGTGGGACGGGACGTGGATCATCGCCAAGGTGGCGGCGGCGGGGACGCTGCCGGCGCGCATCTACGTCGACAGCGGCGACGACGACCGCGCGGACACGGCGCGCCTCGCCGACACGCTGAACGGACGCGGGGCCAATCTGGATTACGTCGTCGATCCCGGCGCGCAGCACAGCGAGTACTACTGGCGCCGGCGCCTCCCCGGCGCGCTCGCGTTCCTGCTCGGGCCTCGCTAGGTTCCAGGCCGAAAGCTCTCCAGCCGCGCGATGTACCACGCCGGAAACCCGTAGGCCCGCGCCGGGCGTACGATGCGATCGACGTAGTCGGCCCGGGCCGGCGCCCGCGGGGGCGACGGCGCGACGTAGCACAGCGCCGGCACGAACGCGCCGTCGGGGCGCGTCGCCAGCACCGCGTGGGGCAGATATGTGCCGACCCAGCCCTGGCCGTACAGGCGCTGGAGCTCGGCGTGGGTCGCGGGGACGAGGATCCCGTAGACGGTCCCAGCTTCGTCGGGGACCAGGTTCGCCAGGGGCTCGATGCGGATGTCGTAGCCGGAGAGCCGCGCCAGGAGGACGGCCTCGGGGACGAAATCGACCTCGCGCAGCACGTCGACGTTGATGAAGCTGCCGTAGAAGAACGTCCACACCTTGGGGTCCATGCCCAGGACGTTACTTCCGCCGGCGGAACCGCGAAAGCTCCACCGCCACGCGCGCCAGGTCGAGCCCGGCCCGCAGCATGCCGTGGAAGCGCAGCGTCGAGCCGCCGACGTCCCGCCATTCGACGAGCGGCACCTCGCGGATCCCGTCGGGCCCACCCTGCGCGGCGATCAGGCGGCCGAGGAGCTCGACGTCGAACGCCCAGCGCGAGTGGAACGGCTCGGCCAGCGCGGCCCGCAGCGCCGGCGTCGCGCGGAACGCCTTGGCCCCGCACTGCGTGTCGTAGATCGGCAGCTTCAGCACCGCGCTGGCCCCGGTCGCGAACACCCGCCCGAGCAGGTGGCGCGCCGTGCTCCGCTCGATGTGCGCGCCGAGGATGGCCACGCGCGATCCCAGCACGGCCGTCGCCCCCGTCTCGTCCAGCACGCCGAGGAGGCGCACCATCTCCTCCGCCGGCGTCGACAGGTCGGCGTCGAGATACCCGACCGCGGCGGCGCCCCGATCCATCGACCACGACATGCCGCGCCGGACGGCCTCCGCCTTGCCGGCGTTGGCCTCCTGGCGGAGGACGAACGCGCGCTCCGGCGCGCTGGCGGCGACCCCCTCGAGGATGCGGTGCGTGTCGTCGGTCGACCCGTCGTCGACGAACACCACCTCCGCCGCGGCCAGGAGCGGCGCGAACCCGTCCGGGCGCAGCCGGTTCGCCTCGTTGAAACAGGGCACGGTGATGGCGGCGCGCAAGGCGCCCGGTTATAGGCCGGGGCCTGCGCCTCCGCAACCTGGAACCGCGCCCCGCGCTGCGCTATGGTGACGCCATGAAATTGGCGGAGAAGCTCATCGATCCGTCGCGACGGGCGCGCGTCATCGAGGCCTGCCTGCGCCTCATCGACGATGAGGTGAAGTCCAAGGGCGGCCTGTCCGGGATCGCGGTGAAGGGCGCCTACGGCGTGGTGAAGGCGGTGAAGCCCAAGTTCGTGCCGGAGGTCGTCGACGGCATGCTCGACGAGTGGGTGGAGAAGCTCGAGCCGTTCTGGGGGACGTGGACGGCCGAGGGGGGCGGAAAGTCCTTTCCCGACTACCTCACCGGCCGGAAGTCCGACGTCGCCGAGGCGCTGCTCGGCGTCACCGACGGTCGCGCCAGGCAATCGCGCAACGGCAGCGTGCGCCGCATGTACGACAAGATGCGTCCCACCGCCAAGAAGCACGTCGAGGAGGCGGTGCCGCGCCTCGGCCGCATGGTCGAGAAGGAGATGGCGGCCTAGTCACCGGTTTTTCTTCCTCGCCTTCTTCGCCTGCTTGCGCTTGCGCTTCTCCTTCGCCCGATCGGAGCTCCGCCCGCCCGACGACGACGCCGCCGCGAACGACTTCGTCCCCGGAAGCGTGTAGCCCTTGGGCAGCCCCGGCACCGCCGGCGGCTGGCCCATCCCCGGCATCCCCGGCATCCCCGGCATCCCCGCCATGCCCGGCATCGCCGCCATCGCGTCGCCCGCGCCGCCGCTCGGCCCGCCCTCGCCGAACACCGACCCGAGATCCATCTGCGCGAGCTTCTTCATCTGCGCGAACTGCTTGAACCCCGGGATCTTGCCGAGGAGCCCGGTCGACGCGCCGAGCTGCACCATCATCTGCCGCATCGACGCGAACTTGTGCAGGAGCTCCTTCACCTCGACCTCGGTGCGCCCGCTCCCCGACGCCACGCGCCGCACGCGCCGCGGATCGTAGTCCGCGCTCTTGCGCTTGAACTTCTTCCCCTCCTTGACGATCTCCTCCCACGAGGTCACGACGAACTTCTCCGGCCGGCGCCGCTCCTCGTTCGTCATCGAGCTGATGATCGCCTCGATCTTGGTGAGCTCGCGGTCGTCGAGGTTCACCCCCTCCGGCAGCCCGCCGCCGAAGAACGGCATCTTCTCGAAGATGTCCTTCAGCGACCCCATCTTCTGGATGACGCGGATCTGCTCGAGGAAGTCCTGCATGTCGAACTTGCCCTTGAGCATGCGGACGGCGTCTTCCTCCGCCTTCTCCGCGTCGACGACCTCCTCGAAGTCCTTGACCAGCCCGACGATGTCGCCCATCCCGAGGATGCGGCTCGCCAGACCCTCCGGCCGGAACTCCTCCAGCTTCTCCAGCGACTCGCCCATCCCCAGGAACTTGATGGGCTTGCCGGTCACCTCCTTGATCGACAGCGCCGCGCCGCCGCGCGCGTCGCCGTCGAGCTTGGTGAGGATCACGCCGTCGAGGTTCAACCGATCGTGGAACGCGGACGCGGTGTTCACCGCGTCCTGGCCGATCATCGCGTCGACGACGAGGAAGATGTTCGCCGGCTGGACGCGCTTGTCGATCTCCTCCAGCTCCTTCATCAGGGGCTCGTCGATCGCCAGGCGGCCCGCGGTGTCGAAGATCACCACGTCGCGGCCGTGCTGCATCGCCCACTGCATGGCGTGCTGCGCGATCTCCGGCGGCGTCGCGCCCTTGCCCTCCTCGGCGTAGACCGGCATGCCGACCTGTTCGCCGAGCACCTTGAGCTGCTCGATCGCCGCGGGGCGGTAGACGTCGGCGGCGACGAGGAGCGGCTTCTTCTTGTGCTTCTTCTCCAGGTGGCGGGCGAGCTTGCCCACCGTCGTGGTCTTGCCCGAGCCCTGGAGGCCCACCATCATGATGCCCGTGGGACCCTTCTTGGCCCAGCGGAGCTCGGTCTCGACCGGCCCCATCATCTTGGTGAGCTCGTCCTGGCAGATCTTGATGAACGCCTGCTCGGGCGTGATCTGGACCGCCCCGTGGTCCTTCGTGCGGGCGCGGAGCTTGACCTCCTCGCCGAGCGCCGCTTCCTTCACCCGCTCGAGGAGCGTCTTGGTGACGCGGAAATCGACGTCGGCCTCGAGCAGGCTCATGCGCACGTCGCGCAGCGCGTCGTCGATCACGCCCTCGGTGAGCTCGGCGACGCCGGTGAGCCGCTGCTTAGCGGCGCGGAATCCGCGCGAGATGGTTTCCAGCATGGCGCGTACCTATAACATGGCGGGGTGCCGATTTCTATGCGACTAGCCGGAATCGCCGGGGTTTTCCTGCTTTGCGCGGCGCCCGCCGCGGCCGCCGAGCTGGTGTGCCAGAAGGTGGCGCCCGGCACCCTCGTCGTCGACGGCCTGCTCGACGACTGGTCGGGCCCCGAGGAGATCCGGACCGGCCCCGACCCCCGCGACGCGAGCTTCGCGGTGCGCTGCGCCTACGACGACCGGACGCTGTACCTCGCCGTCAACGTCACCGACGATCGGCTCATCCGCTCGGTGAAGCCGAGCCCGCTCGACGACCACCTCGTCCTCGGCCTCGGCGCCGGCCGCTGGGCGATCTACCCCGGCAGCGTCGAGGCCCGCGCGAAGCTCGCCGTCGTCGGCCCGAAGGGGCTCACCGTCGTCGATTCGCTGCAGAAGCGCGGCTGGTCGATCGAGCTCAGCGTTCCGCGCGCCAAGCTGCCCGGGGTGCGCCGCGGCAGCGCGACGGTGCCGTTCCGCCTGTCGTTCCACGACGCGGACGTCGCCGCCGCGCCCAAGATCGAGACCGTCGTCGACTTCGGCGACGGCTCGCTCGTCCTCGAGGAGGCGGACGCGCTCCTCGCCGAGTTCCTCGCGCAGGTGAAGCTGCGTCGCAGCGACATCGCCCTCGACGTCAGCGCCGACGTCGACGGCGTTCCCGGGCCCGAGCGCGTGGTTTGGGGCGGGCGTTACATCGGCATCCTCGGGCAGGGCTTCGCCTACATCCAGCTGCCCGTCGCGGAGGACAAGGACGTCCTCGAGGTGCGCGTCGTCGATCTCGGCGGCGACGGCAAGGCGAGCCTGCTCGTCCGCTGGATCGAGCGCGGCAACGGCGGCAGCCGCGAGGTGCTGGGCGTGTGGAATGTGCGAAATCAAACGATCGGCCGCCTGTTCGCCCACGAAATCGGCAAGACGTTCGGCCGGGCGCGCCTCACCAACGTCTGGGAGCTCGTGCCCAAGAAGGGCAAGCGCCGCGGCCGCGACCTCGTCATCCGCGCGGGCGAGGCGTCCGGCGTGACGCGCGAGACGTGGAACGAGACGCCGGCCGAGGACATGGTGCCTATCCTCCTCCCCTGGGGCGACAAGACGAAGGAGATCTGGCACTTCGACAACGACGAGGTTTCGGGAGGCTGAGCCATGCGTACTGCGCTCCTCGGGTTGCTCCTCGTCGGCTGCGGCGGGTCGGCGCCGCCCGCGCTCCT
>DATFWE010000020.1:0-31179 GCA_035259575.1 Haliangiales bacterium | reverse complement strand
CCAGCGCCCGCTCGATCGCGGCGAGCTGCGTCTCGAGGCGCGCGTCGAACCGGCCCAGGTCGGTCTCGACGACGCAGCCGCCGCGCGCGACGGTCCCGTCGGCGACGACCGTGACGCCGAGCGGCGCGACCAGCGCCGCGTCGTCGGGATGCACGTGGAGCCGGAGGTCGGCGCGGGCGCGGGCGGCGGCGAGCGCGGCGCGCGCGACGTCGCGCACCGCCTCGGGGGCGAGGTCGAGCTGGCGGCGGAGGATCTTCTCGGCAATGCGGACCGCGAGCCGCACCAGGACGTCCTCGCCCGCGGCGGCGCGCCGCTCGGCGTCGGCGGCGGCGCGGAGGAGCTTCTCGGTGACCGCGGCGAGCCCCTCCTGGCGCCCCGCTTCCAGCCCCTCGCGGCGCGCGTCGTCGCGGATGCGCTCCGCCTCCGCGCGGGCGGCGTCGAGGATGCGCTTCGCCTCCTGGCGGGCGTCGAACACCTCCCCGTCAATGACCATGAACCGATTCTACCTTCTCGTGGCAATATTCGCCGCGCTTGTCGCGTTCGCCCACGACGATGCGCCGCATCGGCGCCGCCGCCGCCCTGATGATGACCGCGGTCTTCCTGTCGCGGGTCATCGGATACCTGCGCGACGCGTTCATCGCCGCGCGCTTCGGCGCGTCGAGCCTCACCGATGCGTACTACGCGGCGTTCACCATCCCCGACTTCCTCAACATGCTCGTCGCCGGGGGCACGCTGTCCATCACGTTCCTGCCCATCTACGCCCGCTACCTGGCGGGCGACCAGGCGGACGAGGCGAATCGCGTCCTGTCGATCGCGATGACGTTTTCGCTCCTGCTCGTCGGCGGCGGCGTCGCGCTCGGCGAGATCTTCGCCCCGCCGGTCCTGGGCGCGTACCTCCACAAGCTCGACGCCGAGGCGCTCGCCGCGTGCGTGCGCATGACGCGCATCCTCCTGCCGGCGCAGCTGTTCTTCTTCGCCGGCGCGCTGTTCTCGGCGACGCTCTACGCCCGCGGGCGCTTCGCGGCGGCGGCGCTGGCGCCGCTCCTCTACAACATCGGCATCATCGCCGGCGGCGCGGCGCTCGGCGCGCTCGTCGCCCAGGAGGGCCTCGCCTGGGGCGCGCTCGCCGGCGCGGTCGCCGGCCCGTTCATCGTCCCGGCGATCAGCGCGTGGCGCCACGGCGCGCGCATCGTCCCGTCGCTCCACCTGCGCCACCCGGGGGCGTGGGAGTGGCTCAAGCTCAGCCTTCCGCTCTACATCGGCGTGTCGATCGTGTTCGCCGACGACTGGATCATGCGCTACTTCGCCGGCGCCGACGCGGGCGCGATCACCCGGCTGTCGGTGGCCAAGCGGCTGGTCGCAGTGCCGGTGGCGGTGGCCGGGCAGGCGGTGGGGCAGGCGTCGATGCCGTTCTTCGCGCGCCTCCACGCGGAGGGCAAGCGCGACGAGCTCGCCGGCACGGTCGCCGGCACGCTGCGCGGCGCCGGCATCGTGGCGTCGCTCGTCGCCGCGTGGATGATCGCGCTGTCGGTCCCGCTCGTGGATCTCCTGTTCCGCCGCGGGAAGTTCGTGCCGGCCGACGTGCCGTCGACCGCCCTGTACACCGCGATCTTCGCCGCCGCGGTGCCGCTGTGGAGCCTGCAGGGGCTGCTGGCGCGCATGTTCTATGCGGGCGGCGATACGTGGAAGCCGATGCTGTCGGGCACGGCGGTGACGATCGTGTCGGTCCCGGCCTACGCGGGGCTCTACGCGCTCCTCGGCGACACGGGCCTCGCGGTGGGCTCGGGGGCGGCGATCCTCGGCCACACGGCGGCGCTCGCCGTCCTCGCGCCGCGGTTCCTGCCCGAGCTGCGCGGCCGACTCGGCGCCGTGGGGCGCGCGCTCGCGGCCGGCGCGGCGCTGGCGGCGCTCGCCGGCGCGGCCGCGTGGGGCGCGGCGTCGCTGGTCCCGCGCGGCGGCTACCGGGGGGACATGTACGCCGTCGCCGCCGGGTCGGCCGCGTTCGCCGTCGTGACGTGGGTGCTGGCGCCCCGCTTCGGCATCTACGAGCCGCAGCGGCTCGCCCGGCGCGCGATCGACAGGCTCCGGCGCAAATCATGAACGCGATCATCTTCGATCTCGACGGAACGCTCGTCGACAGCCTCGCCGACATCGCCGCCGCGATGAACCACGCGCTGCGGTCGGTGGGCATGCCGCCCCACCCGCTCGCGCGCTACCGCGAGATCATCGGCGACGGCGTGCGCAAGCTCGCCGAGCGGGCCCTGCCGCCGGGGCGCGCCGATCTCGTCGACAAGATCCTCGCCGTATACCGCCCCTACTACGACGGGCACGCCCTCGACGCGACGCGCCCCTATCCCGGCATCCCCGAGCTCGTGGCCGCGGTGCGCGTGCCGATGGCGGTCCTGTCCAACAAACCCGACGAGCCGACGCGCGCGATCGTCGACGCCCTGTTCCCCGGCGCCCCGTTCCGCGTCGTCGCGGGAGAGAGGCCGAGCACGCCGCGCAAACCCAACCCCGCGGGCGCGCTGGCCGTCGCGGCCGCGCTCGGGGTCGCGCCCGAGTCGTGCCTGTTCGTGGGCGACAGCCGCACCGACATGCGCACGGCCGTCGCCGCGGGGATGACGCCGATCGGCGTCGCCTGGGGCTTCCGCCCGCCCGACGAGCTGCGCGACGCGGGCGCGCGCGCGATCGTCGCCGCGCCGGCGGAGATCCTCGCCTGGATTTGACCTATGCTCCCGGGATGATCCTGCGAGCCGCCGACATCGAGAAGAAGCAGCAGCGCCACAGCCACCCGTGGAACCCCGCCTCCGAGATCCACGGCGTGCGCCTCGCCCACGACGCCGGGCTCAAGCGGGTGGGCGTCAACGTCGGACGCGTCCCGCCGGGGAAGGAGTCGTTCGTCTACCACGTGCACCACGTCGAGGAGGAATGGCTCTACGTCCTGTCCGGCCGCGCGATGATCGACGTCGACGGGGCCGAGCACGAGGTCGCCGCCGGCGACTTCGTCGCGTTCGCCCCGGGCGTGGCCCACCACCTGCACAACCCGTTCGACGAGGACGTGCGCTACCTCATGGGCGGCGAGGCCATCGACGTGGAGATCTGCGACTTCCCCACGTTCAAGAAGCGCATGGTGCGTCACGGGATGAAGACGGTCGTGTACCCGCTCGACGGGGAGGCGATGGGGCCGTATCCGAAGTTGTGACGCGTTTTTTTGCCGACCCGGAACGCACGTGCCAGCATGGCGCATGCGTTTCGGCATCGATTTCGGCACCACCCGCACCGTCGTCGCCTGCTGCGACCGCGGGAACTATCCGATCCTCGGCTTTCGCGACGCCGACGACGACGCGGTGGACTGGCTCCCGTCCGTCATCGCCGTCCGGGGCGACGAGGTGCGCTACGGATTCGCGACGGAGGCCGTGGCCGGCGACCCGGAGTGGACGCTCCTCCGCTCGTTCAAGCGCCTGCTGACCGGGCCCGACGCCGCGCCCGAGCGGACGATCGAGCTCGGCGGACGGCGCCACGCCGTGGGGGACCTGCTCGCAGGGTATCTCCTCGCCCTGCGCGAGATGCTCCCGGCGCACGACGGTGAGGTGGACGCGGTCGTCGCCGTGCCGGCGAACGCGCACGGGACGCAGCGCTTTCTGACCCTCGACGCGTTCCGGCGCGCAGGCTTCCGCGTGCGCGCCCTGGTGAACGAGCCGAGCGCGGCCGGCTTCGAGTACACCCACCGCTACCGCGACACGGTGACCGCCAAACGCGAGCACGTCGTCGTCTACGACCTCGGCGGCGGCACGTTCGACGCATCGCTGGTGCGCATGCGCGGCCGCAGCCACGAGGCGGTGGCGACCGCCGGCCTCAACCACCTCGGCGGCGACGACTTCGACGACGCGCTGGCCGACCTCGCGCTGGCGGCGGCGGGCAGGCGCCGCGCCGACACCGCCCCCGACGCGCTGCGCCGACTGACCGATCTCTGCCGCGAGGCCAAGGAGCGCTTGACCCCGAGCTCGCGCAAGCTGGCACTCGACTGGAACGGCGAGGCGCTCGCCGTCCCCGTCGCCGATTACTACGCCGCGTGCGCGCCGCTCGTCGACCGGACGCTCGACACGATGGCGCCGCTCCTGCGCCGCCTCGACGACGACGGCGAGCGCGACGACGTCGCGGGCATTTACGTGGTGGGCGGCGCGAGCGCGCTGCCGCTGGTGGGGCGGGCGCTGCGCGAGCGGTGGGGGCGGCGCGTCCACCGGTCGCCCTACCCGTTCGCCGCCGTGGCGATCGGGCTCGCCATCGCGGCCGACGACGAGGCCGGGTTCGCCCTGGACGAGCGCTTCGCGCGCCACTTCGGCGTGTTCCGCGAGGCGCGCGGCGGGCGCGAGGTCGCGTTCGACGTGATCTTCGCCCCCGGCGGCGTGCTGGGCGGCGCGCGGCACGAGCGGACGTACCGCGCGGCGCACAACCTGGGGCACTTCCGGTTCGTCGAGTGCGCCACGGTCGACGCCGGCGGCGCGCCGCGCGGCGACATCACGCCGTCGGGCGACGTGCTGTTCCCGTTCGATCCCGGGCTGCGCGGCGCCGACAGGCTGGCCGAGGTGCCGGTACGCCGTCTCGATCGCGGGCCGCTCATCCGCGAGGAATACGCCGTGGACCAGAACGGGATCGTCGCGGTGACGATCACCGATCTCGACAGCGGATACCGGCGCGGCTACCGCATCGGGGCCTGACCGCGACACCCTGGCGCCGGCGCGGGACAGCCGCGCCGAACGCCCCGGAACCATTCGCGACCGCCGCCCGGCTCACCGGTTGCACCGGGACGATCGGTCACCGGGAGCCCAGGAGGTCCACGCATGTCGAGAGTTGGGGTCGCATTCGCCGTCATCTCGCTCGCGCTCGTGTCTGGCGCTCATGCCCAGCAGTCCGTCCTGTGGGGCAATGACCACCTGTTTGCCGGCCAGACTGTCGTCGCGCCCAGTTGCTACTACCGTCTCGTGATGCAAGCCGACGGCAACCTCGTGCTCTACGCCGGCCGTGACGCGACCTGGGCATCGGATACCTGGGGTCGCGGCGGCTATGCCGTCATGCAGGCCGACGGAAACTTCGTCGTGTACACCTGGGGCGACGAGGCGATCTGGAGCACGGGCACGTGGGGCAACCCCTACTCGCGGGTGTACATGCAGGACGACGGAAATCTCGTCCTCTATCATGGCGCAGACGCGCTATGGGCCTCGGACACGTATGGCGAGCCGGTGGGCACGACAACGTGTCCGTGGAGCTCGGTCACCGGCGTAGAGACCAACGTGAACCGTTACGGCGGCGACTACACCGGCTTCGACATCAGCCAGCCGCGCCCCCTGTGGTGCGCGTACTACTGCGCGGAGGACAGCCGCTGCCTGGCATTCACGTACGTTCCGCCGGGAATTCAGGGGCCGTACGCCAAATGCTGGCTGAAGAGCACCGTCCCCGGCCAAAGCTACGCGCCGGGCCTCGTGTCCGGGGTCATCTACCACTGAGGGGGACCAAGATGAGCACGCATTCGCCCATGGTCCTCGCGCTCATCGTGGCCGGCAGCGCCGCCGGGACGATGCGCCCGAGATGTTCCACCGGCTCGTCGTCCACGTGAACCGGGACGGCGCCCTGACCACGCGTGACGAGTGGGTGTCGGCCGAGGAGCAAACGGCCGCCACGCTCGCCACGCGGTCGCGCGGCCAGGGCATCAAGCCCCCCCTCGAGCTCCCCATCCAGCTCTGCGACCAGCCCAACTACACCGGCAACGAGCTCGACCTGTACGGTCCTGCCTACGGTCCAACCGCCATCTCCCTCGCCGCCCTGACCCGCTGGATCTGCAGCCGCGGAAACTGCTTCCCCATGAGCTGGCTGGACGCGGTGCGAAGCTTCAACGCGGAGACCCAGTCCGGCTGCCTCGACGAGGACACCATCGACTGCGGCTCCGGGTTGAGTTTCAGGAAGTACCAGGTATGCCCCCGACTGGACGACCGACACGACGGGGTGTGCTGGTGGGGGTTCTCCCCGTCGCACCTCGCGTTCGTCCTCTTGGATTAGCGCCCGCGCAGCATCCGCCGAACCTCCGCCTCGGCGCCGGGCTGCATGTCGCGGCCGGCGGCCACCTCGCCGAGCAAGCGCTCGCCCAGCGGGCGCGGCAGCCGCTGCGCGACGCGGCGCGGCCAGTCGCCGCCCATGGCCGCCACGGCCGGGCCGAGGTGGCGGGCGCCCGCGGTGAACGGGATGGGACCGTCGGGGTCGAGCCCGGCCAGCTCGCGCACCGCCGCGCCGATCGCCTCGGGCGCCGCCGGCGCCGCGACCTCGACGAGGAACGCCGCCGCGTGCTCCGGCGCGAGGCGCGACGCGAGGAGACGATCGGCGCCGCGCGGCGCGGCCTTGGTCGCGAGCGCCAGGCGCCGCCGCCCGACGATCTCGATGGGCAACACGAGATCGGGCAGCCCGGGCGGCATGTCGACGAGGTGCCCGTAGAAACGCCGGCGCAGCCAGCGCAGCCATCGCTCGGGCGTCCGCCCGCGACCGGCGAGCGCGGCCTCGACGGCGGGGGCGTCGGCGGGGATCTCGGCGAGAAGCCGCGCCGCGTCCGCCGGCGCCCGCGCCGCCTCCTCGCAGCGCGCCCGCGCCGCCGCCGGCAGCGCCGCGAGCGCGCCGGCGCGACGGGTCCGCGCGACCGCGGCCGCGAACGCGCGCTCCTCGGTCGTGATCTCGATCACGACCTATGCCGGCGGCAGCGTCTGCCGGCGCACGCGCGTGCTGCGCAGCTTGTAGCGGAGGATCTTCCCCAGCGGGCTCTTGGGGATCGACTCCACGAACTCGATCCAGCGGGGGTACTTCCACGGCGCGATCTCCCGCTTCACGTACTCGATGAGCTCCTTCTCCAGCTCGGGCCCGGGCGTGTGGTCCACGTTGGGCACGACGAACGCCATCGGCTTGGTGAGCCCCTCCTCGTCGTCGACGCCGATGCAGGCGCACTCCCACACCGCCTCGTGGCCGAGGAGCGTCCGCTCCACCTCCGTCGGCGACACCCACTTGCCGCCGACCTTGAACAGGTCGTCGGTGCGCCCGCAGTGAAAGAAGAAGCCCTCCGCGTCGTAAAAGAAGCGGTCCGCGGTGTGGAGCCAGCCGTCGCGGAACGTCAGCTTGGACTCGTCCTCCCGCTTCCAGTAGTGATCCGCCACCGTCGGGCCGCGCACCTGCAGCGTGCCGATCTCGTGCGGGCCGAGCGGCTGGCCGTCGTCGCCGACGACGCGCACCTCGAACCCGGGCACGGCCGTTCCCGACGAGCCGGGCCGCGCCTTGCCCGGCGGCGTGGCGAGGACGAAGCTCCACGACTCGGTCAAGCCGTAGCCGGGGAGGACCTCCACCCCGAACTGTCCGCTCATGCGGTTCACCAGCTGCGCCGGGATCGTCTCCCCGCTCGATACGCACGCGCGCAGCGCCGCCGACAGCGCCGCGCGGCCGGCCTGCGACAGGTCGGTGAGGAGCTGTGTGTACAGCGAGGGCGTCGCGACCAGCACCGTCGGCTTGTGGCCGGCGAGAACGTCGAACACCGCGCGCGAGCGCGCCTGCTGGGGGAGGAAGATCGCTTGCGCGCCGGCGGCGAGCGGGTAGATGAGGCCGTTGGCCAGGCCGTAGGCGGTGGCGAGGCGGGCCAGGCCGAACACCCGGTCGGCGGCGCCGAGCTCCAGCACCGCCTCCCCGTAGGCGCGGAATCCCAGCAGCGGCGCCTCGTGGGTGTGGGGCACGCCGCGCAGCCGGTCCGACGGGATCGTGCTGTACAGGAGCAGCGCCACGTCGGTGGCGAGCGTGGGCGCCGCCGGCGCCGGCTTGGTGTCGGCGACGAGACGGTCGAACGAGCGCTCGACGCCGCGCTCGGCGCCGACGACGATCACCTCGCGCACCGACGTCAGCTCGCCGCGCACCTCGTCGAGGACGGGCTCGATGCTCTCGTGCACCACCACGCAGACCGCGTCGCAGTGGCGGACGAACGCGCGCACGTCGTTGGCGCGCCCCAGCTCCGACAGCGGCACCGCGATCGCGCCCACGTAGATCGCCGCGAGGAGCGCGGTCGCCGCCTCGAGCCCGTCGGGCATGAGCACGGCGACGCGGTCGCCCGGCTTGACGCCGAGGGTCGTCAGCGCGCCGCCGAGACGGGCCACGGTGTCGAGGACCTCGTCGTACGTCCACGCCCGCGTCGGCTCGGCCAGGGCGATCCGTGCCCCCCGCCCGCCCGCCGACACGTTCGAGGCCGACCCGCGGAGCAGCGCCTCGGCAAGGTTCAGGCGTTCGCCCATGTTCTGCCATAATAGCGCAAATCGCGCATGCGAATCATAGGCGGCAGCCTCGGGGGGCGGCGTCTCCGCGCGCCGCGGGGGCTCGCCACCCGCCCCACCGGGGATCGGGTGCGGGAGGCCATCTTCAACATCCTGGGGCCGCCTCCCGACGGGGCGCGCATCCTCGACCTGTTCGCCGGCGCGGGCGGGCTCGGACTCGAAGCGCTGTCGCGCGGCGCCGCCGAGGCGACGTTCGTCGACGCGTCCGCGCCGGCCTGCCGCGCCATCGACGCCAACGCGCGCGAGCTGGGGCTCGCGGGGCGGGTGCGCGTGATCCGGGGGGACGTGCACCGGGTGCTCGCCCGGCTGGACGAACGCTTCGACTGGGTGTTCCTCGATCCGCCCTATGCCGGCGACGACCTCGCCCGGGCGCTCGGCGCGCTGCCCCCCGCGTCGGTGGTGATCGCGGAGCACGACCGCCGCCGGCCGCCCGCGACCAACCTGTCGGGTCGATCGGGTGGACTTGCGCTGTCGGATCGGCGACGCTACGGGGACACCGAGGTGTCCTTCTACCGAGAGATTCCACCATGACTCGTCTCGCCGTATACCCGGGCACCTTCGACCCCATCACCAACGGCCACCTCGACATCCTGCGCCGAAGCCTCAAGATCTTCGATCGGGTCATCGTCGCCATCGGCGAGAACGTGCGCAAGACGCCGCTGTTCAGCGTCGACGAGCGGTTCGGGTTCATCCGCGACGGGCTGGGCGACGTGTCGCGCGTGGAGTTCGATACGTTCTCCGGGCTCCTCGTCGATTTCGCCCGGCGGCGCGGCGCCACCACCATCGTGCGCGGGCTGCGCGCGCTCGCCGACTTCGAGTACGAGTTCCAGTTCGCCCATATGAACCGCCGGCTCGCGCCCGGCGTGGACACCATGTTCCTGATGACCGCCGAGGAGCACTTCTACGTATCGTCCTCGCTGGTCAAAGAGGTGGCAGGCTTCGGCGGCGACGTCGCCGGGTTGGTTCCGGAGGCGGTGCAGCGCGCGCTCGAGCAGAAGTACGGAAAGGGAACACACACAGCATGAGCATCCGCATCGCGTCCCGTCTGCGTGACATCAAGCCCTCCATCACCCTGGCGGTGACGGCCCGCGCGGCGCGCCTGCGCGCCGACGGCATCGACGTCATCGGCTTCGGCGCGGGCGAGCCCGACTTCGACACGCCGGGCCACATCAAGGACGCGGCCAAGAAGGCGCTCGACGCCGGGGTGACCAAGTACACCGAGGTCGCCGGCACGCTCGCCCTGCGCCGGGCGATCGTCAAGGAGATCGATCGCGCCCACGGCCTCGCCTACAAGCCGGAGCAGGTGCTGGTGTCGAGCGGCGCCAAGCACTCGCTGTACAACCTGTTCCAGGCGCTCCTCGACGACGGCGACGAGGTCATCATCCCCGCGCCGTACTGGGTGTCCTACCCCGACATGGTCAAGCTCGCCGGCGGCAGGCCGGTCGTGCTGGAGACGCGCGCCCGGGACGGGTTCTGCGTCACCCCGGCGCAGCTCCGCGCCGCCATCGGCCCGCGCACGCGCGCGTTCGTGCTGAACTCGCCGTCCAACCCGACCGGGGGCGCTTACGACGAGCGCGAGCTGCGCGCGCTCGCCGACGTCCTGGCCGACTCCGACGTGACGGTCGTGTCCGACGACATCTACCGCCGCCTCATCTACGGCGACTTCCGCTTCCGGGAGATCGCGACGCTGTCGCCCGCGCTGGCCGCGCGCACGGTGATCGTCGACGGGCTGTCCAAGACGTACTCCATGACCGGCTGGCGCCTCGGCTACGCCGTCGGCTCGGAGCCGCTCATCAAGGCGATGACCACGCTGCAGGGGCAATCGACGTCCAACCCCACGTCGTTCGCCCAGGCGGCCGCCGTCGCCGCGCTCGACGGCCCGCAGGAGTGCGTCGAGGACATGCGGCGCGAGTTCGACCGGCGCCGCGTGCGGATGCTCGAGCTCCTGCGCGCCGTCCCCGGCGTGACCTGCTTCGAGCCGCGGGGGGCGTTCTACTGCTTCCCCGACGTGTCGGCCTATGTCGGCAGGCGGCCGCGCGGCGGGGGCGCACCGATCGCGGACGACGTCGCGTTGTGCGACTACCTCCTCGACGCGGGCCGCGTCGCCGTGGTGCCCGGCTCGGGCTTCGGCGCGCCCGGCTTCGTCCGTCTGTCCTACGCCACGTCGATGGACCACATCGTCGGAGGGATCGAACGCATGACGGAGGCGCTCGCCGCGCTGGAATGACCTCCCTCGACCGATACCGCGTCGTCGAACGCATCGGCCAGGGCGGCATGGGGGTCGTCTACCACGCGGTGGACGAGGCCACCGGCCAAGAGGTGGCGTTGAAGGTCATGCCCCGCGCGGCGGGGCGGCGCAATCTGCGCGCCGAGTTCCTCGCGCTGGCGCGCATCTCCCACGACAACATCGTCAAGGTGTTCGACTACGGGCTCACGCCCGACGGCGAGGACTGGTTCACGATGGAGCTCGTGCGCGGCGGGCCGCTCAAGCACGCGCCCCCGCCGCCCGACCCGGCGTTCTACCGCCTCATCGGCGGGGTGGTGCGCGCGCTCGCGTTCGTCCACGCGCGCGGGCTGGTCCATGCCGACGTGAAGCCGTCGAACGTGCTGCTCGACGACGCGCTCCTCGCCGCCGACCCCACGCGCGCCGCCAAGCTGGCCGATTTCGGTCTGGCGGCGGCCTCGGGGGATCCGGCGGCCGCCGTCACCCGCGGCACGATCGGCTACGCCGCCCCGGAGGTCTACGCCGGGCGGCTCGACGCGCGCTCGGACCTCTACTCCGTCGGTGTGCTGCTCCACGAGCTCGTCACCGGCCAGGCCCCGTTCCACGACTCCGACCCGGCGAACGTGATCCGCCGCCAGCGGCGCGAGGCGGCGCCCGACCCGCGCGCCGTCCGCCCCGATCTGCCGGCGCCGCTGGCGGAGCTGATCGTCGCCCTCACCGACCCCGAGCCGGGCGCGCGCCCGCAGGGCGCCGACGAGGTGCTGGCGCGCATCAACGAGATCGGCGGCACCGACTTCACCATCGTGGGCGAGCGACCGCAGATCGATTTCACCGGCGCGCTGGTGGGACGCGACCGCGACCTGGCGGCGCTCCTCGGCTGGTGGGAGCGGAGCGAGGGCGCGACGGTGCTCGTGTCGGGCGAGGAGGGGATCGGAAAGTCGCGCCTCCTGGCCGAGCTTCGCCTGCGCGTGCAGCTCGGCGGCGGGCGTTTCACCCGCGCGTCGGCGGCGCCCCGCCCCGGCGAGCCGTACGGCGGCCTCATGGACGCGGTGCGCGCCGTCGGCGGCGACTCGCTCGCCGCGCTCGCCGGCGAGGCGCGCGCCGACGACTCGCGCTACGCGCTCGCCGAGGCGGTCGCCAACCTGCTCCTGCGCGAGCCGATGGTGCTGGCCATCGACGACCTCGGCGCCGCCGAGCCGGGCACGCTGGCGCTCCTCGGCTACCTGGCGCGCGCGGCCCCCACCGGCCGCCTGCTGCTCGTCCTGGCGTCGCGGGGCGAGGAGCCGAAGTTTCCCGCCACCGAGCGCCTCCAGCTGCCGCCGCTCGACCGCGCCAGCGTACGCGCGCTCATCGCGGCGGCGCTGAACGAGGAGATCGCCGAGGCGCTCACGCCCGAGCTCCACCGCGCCTCGGGCGGAAATCCGGCGTTCCTCGAGCGGACGCTGGCGGCGATGGTCGACGCGGGCGCGCTCGAGCGGCGGCGCGGCCGCTGGGTCCTCGGCGAGCCGCACCCCGTCATCCCCGTGCCGCTCGACGCCGTCCAGGCGACGCTGGCCCGCATCGACGCGCTGCCGGCGGATGCGCGCCGCGCCGTCAACGCCGCGGCGGTGCTCGGCGAGCGCTTCGACGCCGACGCGCTGTACGCGCTTGCCCCCGGCGCCGACCTCGGCGAGCTCCTGCGCGCGCGCACGTTCGAGGACGAAGGGGGCGCGCTCGCGTTCGCCCGGGGGGGCGTGCGCGACGCGGTCCTCGCGCGGCTCGACCCCGACGAGCGGCTGCGCCTCCACGCCGCCGCCGCCGACATCCTGGCGTCGCGCGGCGCCCGCGCCGCCGAGCTGGCCGAGCACCATCTCGCCCTGGGCGACCGGGACCGGGCGGTCCCCGCCGCGCTCGCCGCCGCCGACGAGAGCCTGGTCGCGTTCGATCACCACCGCGCGCTGCGGTTCCTCGAGGCGGCGCGCGCGCTGGCGGCGGACGGCAAGCTCGCCGAGACGATCGACGAGCGCCTGGGCGCGGTGCGGGCGGCGATCGGCGACGCCGCCGGCGCCGTGGACGCCTACCGCCGCGCGCTGGCCGCCGCCGACGTGCCGACGCGCGTCCGCTTGACGCGCCGCCTGGCCGAGCTCCTGCGCCAGCGCGGCTCGGGCGACGAGGCGGTCGCGGAGCTCATGAAGGCGCTCGCCGCCGCGCGCGCGGCCCGGCTCCCCGGCGAGGAGGCGGCCTGCCACCTGTCGCTGGCGCGCGTGCGCATGTACGGCAGCGAGTACACCGCCGCCATCGAGCACGCGTCGGCCGGTCTGGCGCTGGCGCGCGCGGCGGGCCGGCGCGACCTCGTCGTCCTGTTCCTCAAGACGCGCGGCGACATCGACGTGTTCCGGGGCGACGCGCGGGCGGCGCTCGGCTTCCTCGAGAACGCGCTCGCCGAGGCGGGCGACGCGGGTCCCGAGCTGATGGCCGACGTCTACGGCACGCGCGGGCGCGCCGGCATCCACGCCGGCGACTATGCGCGCGCCGTCGAGGCGCTCGATCGCTCGCTGGTCATCTACCGCAAGCTGGGACGTATCGAGCAGGAGGCGAAGATCCTCAACAACCTGGGCGCGGCGTGCTACTTCCAGGGGCTGTGGGACCGCGCCCAGACGTCGTGGGAGCGGTTCCGCAGCCTGTGCGAGCGGCTCGACGACGCGCAGGAGCTCACCGTCGCGCTGTCCAACCTCGGGTCGCTGGCGCGCGACCGCGGCGACTTCGCCGGCGCGCTGGCGCTGCTCGAGCGGGCCGAGGGCATCGCCGATCGCGCCGGGCGCACCCACTTCGTCGGGCTGGCGCGCGGCAACCGCGGCGACGTGCTGGCGCGGCAGGGCGATCTGGCCGGGGCGCGGGCCTGCTACGAATCGTGCCAGGTCCTGTTCCAGCGGCTCGGCGCGCGCGAGGACCTGATCGAGACGCGCCGGCGCCTCGTCGAGCTCGACCTCGCGGCCGGACGCGTGGACAAGGCGCTGGATCAGGCCATCGATCTGGCGCGCGACGCGCGCGAGGCGGGGCTCAGGCTCGAGGAGGCGACGCTCCACCGCCTGGCCGCCGCGGCGCTGCGCCAGCAGGCCGATCTCGATTCCGCGGACTGGTTCATCGCGCGCGCCCAGGAGATCGCCGCCGAGCTGGGGGCGCGCTACGACCTGGCGCGCATCGACGCCGAGGCCGCGGAGATCGCGTCCAAGCGGGGGCGCCCGGCCGACGCCGATCGCCTGCTCGGGCGCGCCGTCGAGACGTTCGGGGCGCTGGGGGCGCGCTGGGACCTGGCGCGGGCGCGCGCGCGACGGCGCGATCTGCGCGGCGAGCCCGAGGGGACCGAGCGGCGCCTGTCCAAGTCCAGCCTCGAGGTGCTGCTCGACGTGACGCGCGCGTCGGGGCGGATGGACCTGGAGAAGCTCCTCGAGGTGGTGCTCGACAAGATCCTCGAGGTCACGCGCTTCGAGCGGGGGTTCATCCTCCTGCTCGACGACCGCGGCCGTCCCACCGAACGGATGCGCCGCACCGCCGAGGGCTTCGAGTTCGCCGGCGACGAGGCGACGTTCTCCGGGTCGATCGTGAAGCAGGTGGCGACGGTGCAGGAGCCGCTGTCGATCATCGACATCGCGGGCGACGCGTCGCTGCGCGAGCAGGGATCGATCGTGGCGCTCGGGCTGCGCAGCGTGATGTGCGCGCCGATGCGGCGCCAGGGGCGGGTCACCGGCATCATCTACGTCGACAGCCGGCGGCTCGCCGACGAGGACGCGGCCGACCTGGCGCTGCTCGAGGCGCTGGCGTCGCAGGCCGCCATCGCCATCGAGAACGCGCGCCTCGTCGACGAGGAGCAGCGCAAGACCGAGCTCATGGCCATCCTCGCCCACGAGATCCGCAACCCCCTCGCCGGCATCCTCGGCTTCTCCGAGCTGTTCCCCGAGGAGTCCGCCGAGATGCCGCCCAAGTTCAGCCAGCTCATGGGCCGGATCCACCAGGACGCCCAGCGGCTCAAGCGCCTGGTGGACAACATCCTCGAGCTGGCGCGACTCGAGGCGGGCAAGGTCGAGTGGACGATGACGCCGGTGTCGGTGGCGGGGTTGCTCGCCGACGCGCGCACCACGTTCGAGGGGATCGCCGCCAAGAAGCAGGTGGCGCTGGCGGTGAGCGCGCCGGCGGATCTCCCCGACGTCCTCGGCAACGGCGATCGGCTGTTCCAGGTACTGTCGAACCTCGTCGGCAACGCGATCAAGTTCAGCCCGGAGAAGGGGACGATCCAGCTGTCGGCGCGGCTCGAGCCGCAGGTGGGCACCTGGCACAGCGCCGGCGAGGACCTCGACCCCTGGCTGCCGACCGGGTTGCCGCGCGCGTACGTGCGCATCGACGTCGCCGACGACGGCCCGGGCATCCCGGCGGACAAGCGCCACCTCCTGTTCGAGAAGTTCGCGCAGGGCGAGAAGCGATCCCACGGCGTGGGGCTCGGCCTCTACATCAGCCGGGAGATCGTGAAACGCCACGGCGGGGCCATCTGGGCCGAGGGCGAGCCGGGCGGCGGCGCGGTGTTCAGCTTCCGCATCCCCGTCGCGCGTTAATCCGAGTCGGGGCCTGACCCCCGCGTCACAACTCCGCCGACAGCTCGTCGCCCGCCCGCGGGTCCACCACGGGGAAGCCGGCGTCGCGCGCGGCCTCGATCACGGGGACCAGCGCGTCCCAGCGCACGCCGGGGCCGGCCGCGACCTCGACCCACAGAACATCGGCGAATTCATCTTCGGCGCGGATCGCGGCGAGCCGCGCGCGCACGGACGCGAGGTCGCCCGCGGGGAACCGCGCCACCGGGTTGGACGCCCCCGCGACGGTGCCGATGCGGACCGCATCCGCCGTCACGAAGACGGACACCGCGCGCGGCAGGACGGGCCGACCCGGCGACGGCGACGTGGCGCGCTCTGCCTCGAGCAGCACGCCCAGCGCCGCCCACGCCCCGCCGGCGCGGCGGGCCGGCGCCGAGGCGCGCGCGGCGGAGAGCGCCGCCAGGGCCTCCGCCGCCGGGGCGTCGTCCGCGATCTCGGCCGCGCCCGGCGCGCCCGCGGCCATGTCCCCCACGTAGGCCAGCGCGATGGGGCAGCGGAGCTCGAACGGCGCGGCGGGCGGCGGGGCGAAGCTCGTCCCCCGCGCGACGCCGGCGAGGCAGGTCTCGACGGAGCCCTCGCCCAGGCCGGTGACGCCGGCCGATGCGACCGTCCCGTCGGCGGCCAGCGTCAACGCCAGCGTGACCACCGCCGCAGGGGGCGGGGTGCGGGCGAGCGCCGCGCGGTAGCAGCGCGCCAGCTCCGGCCGGTGCTGGCGCAGGTAGCCCGGCGCCGCCTTGCGGCGGTACTCGCGCGCCAGGGCGTCGACGGGGAAGGGCTTGAGCTCGCCCCCGCGCTCGCCGCCGCCCTGGACCTCGCCGACGTCGATGTCGCCCGCGCTGCCGCCGTCGAGAGCGCGCAACGCACGCAATGCGTGCCCCGGCGCCGGCACCGGCGCCGTCGCGGAACGACACGCGCCGATCGTCACCAGCGGCTCGAGCGGTAGCCACCGGCGCGGCGGCGCGGCGTCGGAGACGACCGGCGCGGGCGGCGGCGGTCTCGGCCACATCAGCGCGCCCGCGCCGGCCGCCGCCACCGCCGCGGCGAGCGCGGCGACCCACCACGCGCGCGACGGCCCAGGTGGCGTTCGCGCCGCCCGGTCGCCCGGCAGCGCCCGGGCCAGGGCATCCGCGTCCGCCCAGCGCTCCGCGGCCGCCTTGGCGAGCGCCCGGCGCACGATCGCGTCGAACGGCGCCAGCTCGGGGTGGGCCATGCCCGGCCGCGGCGCGGGCGCGGCCTGGTGCTGGTCGGCGAAGTCGGCATCCTCCGGCCCGGGGAACGGCGGCACGCCCACGAGCGCCCTGTAGAGGATGCACCCCAGTGCGTACACGTCGGTGCGCGCGTCCGCCGCCCCGCCGGCCCACAGCTCGGGCGCGCGATAGGCCGGCTCGCTCTCGCCGCCCTCGCGCACCACCAAGCGCGAACCCACCAGCGACAACCGCTCGGGCGCCAGCGCGCCGTGGACGCGCCCGGCCAGCGCCGCCGCCGCGCCGCGGACGATCTCCGCGGCGACCGCCGGCGCCAGCGTCCGCTCGCGCCGCAGCCGCGCCGCGAGCGTCTCGCCCTGGTCGTCCGCGCCGGTCACACCCGACGCGAGCGTATCACGGGAGGGGCCGGTCGCCCGCCCCGCCCCCGTCGCCGCCCTCGGCCAGGGACATCCCGGACGCCTCCAGCGCGCTGCCGTACGCGGTCACAGGCTGCGCCACGTCCAGCGTCGCGAACCCGATGTAGAGCCAGAATAGATCGGCGAGCTGGTCGAACGTGGCCCGGCCCATCGTCCGCGGATCCCACGTAGGCGCGTCGCCCAGGCCCGCGGCGTGGACGTACCACGCCGACAGCGTCGCGGTCATCGCCCGGGCGGCTGCGGGGTCCACGCCGGTCCCGTCGACGACGATGCCGGTCGGCGACGTCCCGATCCCCGTCGGCGACGTCCCGATCCCCGTCGGCGACGTCCCTATCCCCGTCGGCGACGTCCCGATGCCGCTGGTGTAGGTGAGGACCACCAGCGGCAGGCGGCTGCCGTCCGGCGTCGCCACGGGCGTCGGGAACGAGCTGGCGTCGAACCGGAACGGCGACCCGCCCAGACCGCGCCCCGACGACACGACGCGCCGGGCGGCCGCGCCCGGGAACGTGGCGAGGAACCACGCCTCGTCCACCGCGACGGCCATCGGCTCGATGGCGAGCGCCCACGAGAAGTTGGGGAGCAGCAGCGTCGGCCGGTAGTGCGTGCCCGCGAACAGGGCGGGGTCGTATGCGATGGTCATCGGCGTGTAGGTGCCCCCCGCCACCAGCGTGGGCGACGTGCCGATCCCCCCGCCGCCGATCGGTGTCGTCGGCGACGTCCCGATCCCCGTGGGCGACGTCCCGATCCCATCGCCGAACGCGGCCAGCATCGCCAGCGACACCGCATCGATGCGGATGAACCCCTGCGGGCGGTCGAACGTCACGCCGCGCCAGTCGAACGCCGCCACCGCGTCGACCTGGAACGCGACCACCTTCCCGGAAAGGGGCGGCGACACGAACGCCGCCACGCCGTCGAACCCGGTGAACCCGACCTGCGCGTCGTTGGCCCCGCCGGTGAACGTGCCGAACACGAACGCGAACCGCACCGGAGCGCCGTCCTGCCCGAGGATCTCCACGCGGGCGCGCGCCACGGTGCCGCCGTTCCGGTCGTGGAGCGTCACGATCGGGTCAGCGAAATAACGCGGGCGGACGTGCCGCGAGGACGGCCGCCGCACCACGCGCAGCACGTCGTCGGCCGCCACGCGCCCGCGCCCCGACTCGTCGGAGAGCCAGCCGTCGAGCTCGTCGGCGGTCTCCGTCAGCAGCGCTCGCGCGCGGAACCCGTCGAGCGTCGGGTCGATGGCCTTCATCGCCGCCACCAGGCCCGTCACCTCCGCCGCCGCCTGCGACGTGCCGGCGTAGAAGGCGAACGTGAAATCGGTCGGATGTCCGGGCACGAACGTCTGTGCCAGCACCGCCTCGGGGAACCCGTCGCCGTTGGCGTCGCCGTCGATGACGCCGCCGGGGGCGAGGACGTCCAGCTTGAAGCCATGGTTCTGGTACGGGGCCGGCACGAGCGCGTCGAACGCGCGCCGCCAGTCCAACCGGCGGGTGTGGAAGCTCGGGTCGAGCGCGCTCGCGCCGACGGCGATGACGTCGCGGAAGCCGGCCGGGTACGCGACGACGCCCGCCGAGGCGTTCCCCGCCGCGCCGACCATGATCACGCCCTTGCGCGCGGCATGATCGACGGCCTCCTGCAGGAGGCGCGACGGGAAGTACCCTGGCGGGAACGCGAGCGACATGTTGATCACGTCCGCGCCGTGGTCGGCGGCGAACACGATGCCCTCGGCGAGGGCGAGCTCGGTGCCGGCGCTCGCCGCGTCGAGCACCTTGATCGGCATGATCTTCACGCGGCGCACCATCGCCGTGGTGTCGGCGGTGGCGGCGATGACCGCGGTCACATGCGTGCCGTGGCGCTGATCGTCGTTGGCGTGCGCGTCGCCGTTGATGAAATCGTATCCGGGGACGAACTCGACGCCGGCGAGGTCGGGCGCGCGCGCGTACGTGCCGAGCGCGTCGGCGTAATCCTCGAACGCGACGCCCGTGTCGATGACCGCGACGGTGACTCCGTCGGCGCGCGCCGGCGCGGCGAACGCATTCAGGCCCATCGCCGGCAAGTTCCACTGGTACTTCTGCAGCGGCGCCGTGGGGGACGTGCCGATGCCGCCGGCGAAGCAAAGGTGGTTCGGCGTGGCCTCGAACACGTGCGGATCCGCCGAGAGCACCTGCGCGGCGACGAGCGCCGTGTCGGGCGCAGGATAGAGCACGCGATAGTAGTCGGTGCCGGCACCGTGCCCGATGACCGTCCCGCCGGTCGGCGCCAGGAACAGCTGCGCGTCGTACCACGTCTGGGTGCCGGCGAACTTCACCAGCACCTCGCCCGCGGCCACCGCGCCCGTCGGCGTGTCGAGCGGCGCAATCCCCGCGCGCGCGTTCCTAGCGACGGCGAGCGCGCACACCAAACCCATCACCGAACGCACGAAACGCACTACCTCGTCTTACCAGGCAAGCGCCGTGCCCGCCATGTGGGTTAATGATTTCAGTGTATTACGCCTCGTAACTCGCGCGTTCGCGGTAGAATTACCATACACCCCTTTCAGTCGATCATGTCTTTTCCATTACTTACATTAATCTTGTAGTGCCCGCGGTGTGCAAAGGATGCGGTGTTCGCGGGACATCACCATGGTATCCGTACCACGCACCGATCTAACCCCGCCGAATGATGTCGAGATCGATGCGGTGTTTTTTCACCAGAGCCCATAGATTTTTCCGATCGATGCGGGCCTGACGGGCCGCCGCCGCCAGGTTCCCGGCGAACTTCCGCAAAAGCTCGCGCGTGTACTCGCGCTCGAACGCGTCGATCACCTCGCGCTTGAGCTCGCGGAACGGACGCCCGAGATCCATGAGGCCGGCGCGCGCTCCGCCGGACACCTCGAGCTGGATCTCCTCGGGTTGGATCTGGTCCGACTGCGCGAGGACGAGCGCGTGGTGCACCTTGTTCTCGAGCTCGCGCACGTTTCCCGGCCAGTGGTAGGCGTAGAGCTTCTGCATCGCCGCCGGGGAGAAGCCCTCGACGTGCTTGCCGACCTTGTCGCGGTGCTTGAGCAGGAAGTGATGCGCGAGCAGCGGGATGTCGTCGCGCCGCTCGCGCAGCGGCGGCATCGCCAGGGGGAACACGTTGATGCGGTAGTAGAGGTCCTGGCGGAACGCGCCCGACTGGACGGCCTTCTCGAGATCGCGGTTCGTGGCCGTGATAACGCGCACGTCGACGCGGATGTCGCGGTCGTCGCCGATGCGCCGGAACTCCTGCGACTGGAGCACGCGCAGGAGCTTGACCTGCAGCGCGAGCGGCAGCTCGCCGATCTCGTCGAGGAACAGCGTCCCGCCGTCGGCGGCGGCGAACAGCCCTTCGCGATCCTTGGACGCGTCGGTGAACGCGCCACGCACGTGGCCGAACAGCTCGTCCTCGAGGAGCGACTCGGGGATCGCGCCGCAGTTCACCACCACGAACGGGCGCTCGTAGCGGTGTGACAGGGTGTGGATCGTCCGCGCCACCAGCTCCTTGCCCGTGCCGCTCTCGCCGTAGATCGCGACGGTGACGTCGGTCGGCGCCACCATCGAGATGCGCTCGTAGAGCTCCTTGGTCCACGGCGAACCGCCAATGATGACGTCGCTCTTGCGCGGGCGGCGCGGGTCGCCGCGATCGGCGGGGCGCGCGGCCTGCCGGCGATCGCGCAGCGCGCGCTCGACGCGCAGCCGCAGCTCGGCGGCGTTGAGCGGCTTGCCGATGAAGTCGAACGCGCCGTGGCGCATCCCCTCCACCGCGGCGTCGCCCGGCCCCTGGCCGCTGGTCAGGATGACCCGCGCGTCGGACCCGATCTCCTTGAGCTTCTTCAGCGCGGCGATGCCGTTCATCCCGGGCATGTAGAAATCGAGGAGGACGACGTCGAACGGCTCGCCGGCGGCGGCCGCGTTCTGCGCGGCGTCGACCGCCTCGGCGCCGCCCGACGCGACGGCGATGTCCATGGCCACGTCGCGCAGGTGGCGGCGCACGACCTCGGCCGAGCCGGGGTCATCGTCCACCACGAGCAGGCGGGCGCGCTCCACCGGATTACGATACTGCAATCGGCGGCTCAGATCTTGTCGAACGCGTCCTTGCGCACCCACCCCTCCATGTCGTTGGCGAGGCGGATGCGGGTCCAGCCGCGCTCGTCGGCGACCAGGCGCGCGCGATGGCCGGCGTGGAGCTTGGGGCCCTCGCGCCCGCGGTCGTCGGGCGTCTCGCGCAGGACGACCTCGTCGGCGACGACCACGCCCATCTCGACGTTCGCGGCCGTCCACTCGCTGAGCCCGTAGATGGCGCCGACGACGACCAGGGCCAACCCGCAGAACACGTTGGCGACGACCAGGCCGGTGCGCAGGAACCCCGAGGGCAGGAATCGCAGCACGATCAACGCGGCGAAGAACAGCGCGTCGAGAAGGAGGAACCCCCACGCCAGCGTCGCGGTGGGCAGCCAGTGCGCGACGCGCATCCACACCGGATCGCGCTCCGCGCCCTTGAGCTTGTCCTCGCCGTAGCGCCCCGCCACCAGCTCGCGCGCCACGCCCAGGTTGTAGCGCGCGTCGTCCATCCCCGGGTCGAGGGACAGCGCCCGCTCGTAGGCGGCGACGGCCCGGCCCAGGCGCCCGGGCGCGCCGGCCTGCGCCGAACGGAAGTACGCGTTGCCGAGGTTGTAGTACACGTCGGCGGGGGCCTGGCCCGCGGCCGCCAGAGCCTCGTAGCGGGCGATCGCGGCGTCGTAGTCGCGCTCGACGTAGGCCCGCTGGGCGTCGGCGAACGTCCCGGCGGCGCGCGCGCCCCCGCCGGCGAGCAGCAGCGCCAGCGCCACCAGCGACGTCCTCACGACGGCCTCCCCTGCTCGATCGCGCCGAGCAGCGACTTGGTGCGGCGCAGCGCCGAGCGCATCTCGCCCGGCCCCGACGCCGCGGGCGCGAAGCGGGCGAAGTCGCACGTCTCGAGCTCGGTCACCAGCCCCTTCACCGTCGGCTCGGGAAAACCGCGCGCGCTGAGGAGGTCGCGCAGCTGATCGCGCGTGAGCGCCGCCACCGGCTCGCCCACGCGCTCCTCGATGTGCTCGGTGAGCACCCGCGCGATCTCGCCGAAGAACGGCGCCGGGCGGTTCCAGCGGATGTGCACCTCGGCGGCGCGCAGCCGCTTGCGCGCGCGCCCGCGCGCCCGCCGCCAGCGCGCGCGCGGCGTCTCGCGCCGGAGGCGCCGGCGCAGCCAGTCGCCGGCGAGGACGAGGACGTACAGCCCGGCGGGCGCGCCCAGCGCCACGGCGAAACCGCGCGAGCGATGGAATCGTTCGGCGGCGCCGGCGGACGCGCCCGGCTCCTCGTGGGGAGGACGGAGGTCGCGCGCGATGACGTTCTCGCCGGCGGCGCCCGCCGGCCGGGGCAGCGCGCTGGGATCGCCGACGACGGTCACCGAAAGCTGCGCGGCGCGGGCCGTCTCGTAGGCGCCCTTGTCCGGGTCGAAATACGGGATCTCGATCGGCCCCACCGCCAGCGATCCGCCGCGCCGCGGCGCGAGGAGGTAGCGGTACTTGCGCTCGCCCCCGATCTTCTCGCCGGTTCGATCGACGCGCTCGTCGAAGTCGTGCGGGGGCGTGACCTCGATGCCGTCGATGCGGAGCGCCGGGATCTGCATGCGGCGGATCGCGCCCGTCCCGTGCACCACGACGTCGAGCGTGAGCGGCTCGCCCGCGGGCAGCGTGGTGCGGTCGATCGACGCCTCGACCTCGAACCGCCCCACCGCCCCCGGATCGAACCCGCGCGGCGCGCCCGGCGGCAGCGGCTGCACGTCCACCGCGATCTCCTGGCTCGCCAGGCGCTGCGGCGCCTCGAGGAACGAGTGCACGTCGGCGCCGTAGCTGGGGATGACGAGCTTGCCGGAGCGGGTGGGGAACAGCGCCTTCTTGGCGACCGGGGCGACGATGTACTCCTGGTTGCCGATCGTCTCCTGCTGGAACTTGAGCGGCCCCGTCGCCTCGTAGAGCGTCTCCGACCAGAACGCGTCGAGGCGGGGCGGCCGCGGTTCGATGCGGTTGAACGTGTCGCGCGCGTAGAACAGCCAGGTCACGGTGATCTGATCGCCCTGGTACACCTTTGCGCGGTCGGCGACGGCATAGAGGAAGAACGGCCGGCGGCCGAGCTCCGGCGGCGGCGTGGTGCCCGCGGCCGGCGGCGCCGACGGCGTCGTCCCGGGCGCGGCGGCGCCGGGCGCGGCCAGGACGTCGACGACCACGGGCTTGGTGCGATATTCCGCGCCGTCCACGGACGCGCGCGCCTCGCCGACGGTGAGCTTGCCCGGATGGCGCGGCCGCAGGCGCCAGCGCCACTCGAGGTTCACCGCCACTTCCTGCCGGCCGCGCGAATCGAACGAGATGCGCGGCTCGGTCTTCTCCATCCGCGACAGCACCTCGAAGTCGGTCATGTCGGGGGGCGTGACGCGGTCGGGCGTGACCATGCCGTGGACGTTGAGCTCGAGCACGACGTCGAACACCGAGTCCATGCTCCCCGTCGCCGGCGCGACGGTGACGTTGATCTCCACGCGCGCGCCCGCGGCCGTCGCGGCGCCGGCGGCGAGGAGCAGCACCAGCGCGAGCCGGCGCCTCACCAGTCCTCCGCCTTCCGGCGCAGGCGCCGCTCGGCCGCGCGCTGCTTGTCCACCTGCAGGTCGCGCGACCTCCGCTCGAGCGCGCGCAGCTTCCGGTCCGAATCGTCCTGGTTGTTCTGGGGCTGCGGCGCCGGCTGCTGCTGTTCCTTCTGCTGGTCCGGCTGCTGGTCCTTGTTCGGATCGTCCTGCGGCTGCTGTCGCTGCTGATCCGGCTGGTCTTGGTTCGGCTGCTGCTGTTGCTGCTGCGACGGATCGTTCGGCTGGCCCTGCTGGTTCTGCTGCTGCGGTTGCTGCTGCTTCTGGTCTTTCGGATCGGGGTTCTTCTGCTTCCCGCCCCCCTGCGGCGGCGGGGGCTGCTTCTTCTGCCGGGCCAGCTCGAGGTTGTGGCGCGCGTCGTCGTTGCGCGGATCCTCCACGAGCGCCCGCTGGTAAAGCTTGATCGCGTCGTCCGATTTGCCCTCGTCGAGCGCGGCGTTGCCGAGGTTGTAGTGGGCGCGCGAGCGCAGGCGCGCGTCGGTCTGCGGGTTGTCCCCCACCGCGCTCCAGTTCTGGCGCGCGGCCTCGAGGAGCTGTGGCTTGGTCGGCGAATCCGGCGCCTGCCGCCACACCTGGTACATCGCGGCGCCGAGATCGAACCGCACCGCGGGCTCGGCGGGGAGCTGCGGCACCGCGCGCGAGTACGACTCGCCCGCGCCGGAGTAGTCCCCGCGCCCATAGCGCTCGTTCCCCTCCTTCACGTCCTTCTGCTCGGTCGTGAACGGCTCCCACGCGCCGAGGACGAGGCACAAGATAGCGATCCGCCTCATCGTTGCACCGCTCCCTCGCGACGGCTCGGGGCGCCGGGTCGCTCGGCTGCGCCTCGCTCCAGGAGCGCCTCTCTCCTCGCCGTCGCTCGGTCGCTCATGCCCGCACCTTCTCCTTGGCCCGGGCGGGCTTGCGGTCGGATAAACACGCCTCGACGAGGAGCAACATGAACGCGGGGAACAGCAGCCACGGGTAGGCCTCGACCGGCACCGCCTCGGTGCGCTGCTCCAGGTTCCCCTCCTTGAGCTTCGCCAGCGCCGGCACGACGGCGCCCAAACCGAGATCGATCCTGAAGTAGTGCCCGTCCCCGCCGCCCGCCTTCGCGAGCTCGCGCAGGCGGTCCTCTTCGAGGCGCGACTGGTGCTCCTTGCCGTCCTTCTCCGTTTTCCAGCCGACGCGGCGGGCCTCGTCGTCGTAGACCGGGACGCGCGCGCCCTCCGGGGTGCCCACCCCCACGACGAACGTCTCGATGCCGAGCTGCGCCGCCTTCTCCACTTCGGCCCTGGCGTGTCCCTCGGTGTCCTCGCCGTCGGTGACGAGGACGATGGCCCGACCGCGGCTGCCGAGCTCGGCGGTCTCGAGCTTGCGCCGCGTCCGCCACGCCTCCACGTCGCCGGCGCCGCCGGGGTGGCGGATGCGCACGCAGGTCGGGTCGTTCGCCTGCTCGGGCAGGAGCAGGCACCGCGCGACGGCGATCGCGCGGGCGATGTCGGTGCCGGGCGGCAGGTCTCCCGGCTGCAGGCCGCGGTAGAGCATGCGCATGACTTCCTGGTCGTGGGTGAGCGGATAGCTCACGCCATCACCGGCGAACAGCACCAGCCCGACGCGGTCCCCGCCGATGCGGTCGAGCAGGCGGTCGAGCTCGATGCGCGCCCGCTCGACGCGGCTGGGGTAGACGTCGGTGGCCAGCATCGACTTCGACAGATCGAGCGCCACGACGACGTCGATGCCGCGGTTGCGCCACAGCTTCTGCCCCTCCGTCTGCGGGCGGGCCCCGGCCAGCGCCAGGAGGCCGATGCCCAGCACGAGGAGGAACGCCTTCAGGCGGCGCCGCCCCGCCGACACCGACGCCGCCATCCGCGCCAGCTGCGCCGCGGCCGGATCCTCGAGGAGCCGCCGTCGCCGCGTCGTCTCGAGCGCATAGATGATCGCGAGCACGACCACCAGGGCGCCGGCGACGTAGAAGAACGCGGGGTTCTTCCAGGTGAGGCCGCTCACGGGAACCTCCGCAAGCGCGTCAGCCCGAGGAGGACCTCGACGAGCACCAGCGCCAGCGCCGGGACGACGAACCAGCTCATGAGCTCCGTCGGGATGCGCCGCACCTCCTTGCGCTTGGACTTCTCCAGTGTGGCGCGCACCTCCTCGAATCCGCGCTCCAGCGCCCCCCCGTCTCCGGCGTGGAAGTACTTGCCGCCGGTCTCCTTGGCGAACGTCTTGAGCAGCGCCGGGTTGGTGCCGTACTGCCGCCGCCCGAACGGATCGTCCTGCGGCGACGCCGCCTCCTCGCCCACGAGCACCGTGAACACGCGGATGCCCAGCCGCTTGGTGAGCGCCACCGCCTCGTCCGGGCTCATCTCGTTGATGACGTTCGAATCGCCGTCGGTGACGAGCACGATCGCCTTGGACTTGGCGTCGGAGCGCTTGAGCGACGCCACCGCAAGCCCCACCGCGTCGCCGATCGCGGTGCCCATGGGGTCGACCTCGCCGATGGCCAGCTCGGACACCATCGCGTCGAGCACGCTGTAGTCGAGCGTGAGCGGGCACTTGAGCATCGCCTGCTTGGCGAACACCACCAGGCCGATGCGGTCCTGCTTGCGCCCGCGCAGGAACTCGCGCACCGTGCGCAGCGCCGCCTCCATGCGGTAGGGCCGGAGGTCGCGCTCCTCCATCGACTTCGACATGTCGAGGACGACCATCACGTCGATGCCGTCGAGGTCGATCTCCTCCTTCTGGATGATCTGCGGGTGCGCCAGCGCGATCGCCAGAAGGCCCAGCGCGACCACGCGCAGCGCCGCGGGCAACGGCGCGAGCCAGGCGGCGGCGCCCCGGCGCTGCCGCCGGAGATCGTCCACGCGCGAGAACGACAGGCTGGGCGCCCGGCGTACGCGCAGGTGGAACCCCGCCCACGCGGCGAGCGCCGCGCCGCCGAGGAGCACCAGCGCCCACGGGTTGTCGAGCGCGAGACCGCCGCGCGCCGGCCGGATCACCTGTGCGTAGACTATCGCGGCGACGCCGGCGAGGCCGACCACGATCGCCCACGGGACGAGCGCGCGCCACAGGCGGTCACGCCGCAACGCGCACCTCCGGCGGCGCCGGCCGGCACCGCTCGACGATGGTCACCGCCTGCTCGAGCTCCAGCCGCGCCTCCTCGCCGCTCGCCGGGGCGCGGGCGTACTTCACCAGGTCGCACGCGAACAGCCACGTGGACAGGTCGGGGCGGATCGCGTGGTCGCCCATGCGGCCGAGGAGCTCCTCGGTGGTGAGCTCGAGCGCGTCGAAGCCGAAGCGCCGCCCCAGGTACTCGCGCACGATCTCAGTCAGGCGGAAGTAGAACGGCCGCGGATCGCCGTCGACGCCCTGCTCGGCCAGCTCGCGCAGGCGCGCCAGCGCGACCTCCTCGGGCGTCCGCAGATCCACCGCCAGCGCCGCGGCCCGCTCGGCCGTGCGGCGACGGCGGCGACGGCGCCATATCGATGCGAGCGCGAGAGCCAGGATGCCGCCGCTGAGCGCCCCCACCGTCGCCCACACCAGCGTCAGGTCGCGCACGCGCACGGCCACCGGCCCGGCGATGGGCCGCGGCTCGGCGCTCTCGTCGACGATCGTCGGCTCGACGGTGACGGCGAGCTCGTCGGTCCTGACCTCGCCGGTCTCGCCGCCGGCGAACGTGGGGATCGCGATGGCGGGAAGCTTGAGCTCGCCCGGCTCCCACGCGACGACGCCGAGCTCGAACGCCCGCTCGCCCTGCGCCGCCGGCACCTCGCGCTTGGAGATCACCTCGAACGGCGCGAGCGAGAACGACGCCGGCATGCTCACCGACACGCCCGGGCGCGGCGTCACGGTGATGGTCATGGTGAACGGCTCGCCCACCTTGACCTTGGGCGTCATCGTCACCTGGCCGTCCTTGGCGAGGAGCACGCGCAGCGCGGGCGGCTCCGACGCGGCGGCGGCGACGGAGGCCAGGAGCAGGATGATGGGGGCGGGCGCGCGCATCAGTGCCGCATCCTCCGCTCGCGCGCGCGGAAGAACGCAACGAGCGCGTCGACGTAGGGGCGGTCGACCCTCACGTTCACGTGGTCGACGGACATGCGGCGCATGTACAGCTCGCGCTCGTCGCGCTGGCGGCGCACCGCGGCGGCGTAGGCGCGCGCCTCCGGGCCGCTCGAGTCGAACTCGTACACTTCGCCCGACTCGCAGTCCTCGAACGTGACGAGCCCCAGCTTGGGCAGCGACTCCTCCATCGGATCGCCGATGACGACCGGGACGAGATCGTGCTTGCCCGCGGCGATGCGCAGCGCGTGGTGCCAGCCGTCGGCGAGGAAATCCGATACCAGGAAGGCGACGCTGCGGCGGCGCGCGATCCGGCCCAGGTACTCCAGCCCGGCGGCGATGTTGGTGCGGCGCGAGCGCGGCTGGTAGGTGAGGATCTCCGAGATGACGCGGAGGACGTGCTTCTTGCCCTTCTTGGGGGGGACGAAGCGCTCGACGTCCTCGGTGAAGATGATGAGCCCGACACGGTCGTTGTTCTTGATCGCCGAGAACGCGACGAGCGCCGCCACCTCGGCGGCGACCTCGCGCTTGGACTGGGTCAGCGAGCCGAACAGCCCCGACGCGCTCATGTCGACGAGGAGCATGACCGTCATCTCACGCTCCTCGACGAACAGCTTCACGAACGGCTCGTTCATGCGCGCGGACACGTTCCAGTCGATGAGGCGCACGTCGTCGCCCACCTGGTACTGGCGCACCTCGGAGAACGCCATCCCGCGCCCCTTGAACACCGACACGTACTGCCCGGCGAGCTGGTCGTTCACGAGCTTGGACGTGTAGATCTCGATCTTGCGAATCTTCTTGAGGAGCTCGCGCGGAATGCTCACGGGACCTCGACGTGCTCGAACAGACGGCGGATGATGTCCTCGGTCGTCACCTGCTCGGCCTCGGCCTCGTACGTGAGGATGATGCGGTGGCGCAGGATGTCGGGGCCGACGGCCTTGACGTCCTCGGGCGTGACGTAGCCGCGGTGGCGCAGGAACGCGTGCGCGCGCGCCGCCATGTTGAGCGCGATCGATGCGCGCGGCGACGCGCCGTACTCGATGAAATCCGCATGCTCCCCCAGCTTGCCGTACGACTTGGGGTCGCGCGTGGCGTGCACCACGTTCACGATGTAGTCGCGGATCTTCTCGTCGAGATAGACCTGGCCGATGACTTTGCGCGCGCTGAGGATCTCCTCCGCGGCGGACACGGGCTGCGCGCCGACCGGGATGGGCGAGGTCATCCGATCCATGATCTCGCGTTCCTCCTGCTTGGAGGGGTAACCGACCTTGACCATCAGCATGAACCGGTCGAGCTGGGCCTCGGGCAAGGGGTACGTGCCCTCCTGCTCGATGGGGTTCTGCGTTGCCATCACGATGAACGGGTCGGGCAGGCGGTGGGTCTCGTCGCCGATCGTGACCTGGCGTTCCTGCATGGCCTCGAGAAGCGCCGACTGGACCTTGGCCGGCGCGCGATTGATCTCGTCCGCGAGCACCAAGTTGGCGAAAATCGGGCCTTTTTTGGGGGTGAACTGCCCCGATTGCATGTTGTAGATGGTCGTCCCGACGATGTCGGCGGGGAGTAGGTCGGGGGTGAACTGGATGCGCTGGAAGCGCAGGTGGAGCGCATCCGACAGCGTTTTGACCGTGAGGGTCTTGGCGAGCCCCGGAACGCCCTCGAGGAGCACGTGCCCGCCGGTGAGGAGGCCGATCAGGATGCGCTCGACCATGTACCTCTGGCCGATGATCACCTTGCCTACCTCGGCCGAGATCCGATCGATGAACGCGCTTTCCGACTGGACCAGGTCGTTCACCGCCTTGACGTCGAACGCAGCCTGCATGGGCCCCTCGTGTAGCATGCCGGGTCGAGGGGTACAACCGGGCGAACCCCTAAAAGATTCCTGCCTTGACAGGCCGCCGGGGGCCCGCTATTCCCATGCGACCCATGAGCAAGGACGAGAAGGACCCGCGCCTGTTCGACACCCGCGTGGTCGAGCGCAACATCCAGAAGGGGCTCGTCACGCGCAAGGACTACGAGAAGTTCCTGAAGGCCCTTGCCGATCTGCGCGACAAGACCCGCGGGGCGGGCGAAGGGGGCGCGCCGGGCCACGGCGGCGACCCGAACGACGAAGACGACGAGGACGACGAGGCAGGCGATGACTGAGCCGTTCCGTTCGCTCCCCGACATCGATTTCGCGACGTTCGTCCTGTCGCTCGCGTCGTCGGTTCTGGTCTACCTGGGGGAGTCGGATGGGCCGGAGGGGGACGCGGGGGACAAGGCCAACAAGGGAACGATCGACCTGCCGCTCGCCAAGCAGACGATCGACATCATGGCGATGCTGCAGGAAAAGACGAAGGGCAACCTCACCGAGGCGGAGGACCGCCTCCTCGCCGGCGTGCTGTACGATCTGAGGATCAAGTACGTGGATGCGCACAAGCGCCGTTAGGCTTGCGTTGCTCCTCTCGATGCTCGGTTGTCGCGGCGATCGGCACCAGCCGGGGGAAAAGCCCGCCGAGGCGCCCGCGGCGGAGCCGGCACCCTCCGGCGCGCGCGTGCCGGCCTCGTTCGTGGAGCTCGCCCGCCGCCTGAATCCGTCGGTGGTGACCGTGCGCACGTCGGCGCGCGTCGCCGTGGATCGCGGGCTCTTCCGCATGCCCGCCGAGGTCGATCTCGCGCTGGGCTCCGGCTTCGTATTCGACGACGCGGGCCACATCCTCACCAACCAGCACGTCCTCGCCGAGGCGTCGGACGTGCACGTCGTGCTCTACGACGGGACCGAGCTGCCCGCCCGCGTCGTCGGCGTCGACGAGGACAGCGACCTCGGCATCCTCGCCGTGGATCGCTCCGGGGGCCGGCTGGTCCCCGCCCCGCTCGGCGACTCCGATGCGGTGGAGGTCGGGGAGTGGGTGCTGGCCATCGGCAGCCCGTTCGGTCTCGACCACTCGGTGACGGCCGGCATCGTGTCGGCCAAGGGGCGCACGTTTCGCGCGGGCCGGGGGGCGTGGTTCTCGAGCTTCATCCAGACGGACGCGTCGATCAATCCGGGCAACAGCGGCGGACCGCTGGTGAATCAGCGGGGCGAGGTCGTGGGGATGAACACCGCCGTGGACACGCGCGGGATGGGCATCGGCTACGCCGTGCCCATCAACAATGCGCGCCGGCTCCTCCCCGCGCTGCTTCGGGACGGCCGCGTGGCGCGGACCTGGCTGGGGGTTTACCTGGCGCCGGTCACCGATGAGATGGCCGCCGGGCTCGAGCTGGGCGCGCCTCGCGGCGTCTACGTCGTCGGCGTGGTGGCGGGCTCCCCCGCGGCCAAGGCCGACCTGCGGCGCGGCGACGTGATCCTCCGCTTCGACGGTGAGGTCGTGGACGCCCCCAAGCTGGCCTGGCTGGCCTCGGTCGCCGGCGTGGGGCGCACCGTCGAGGTCGTGGTATGGCGCGACCGGGCGGAGAGGCGGATCGCGGTGAGGATGGAGCGGCTGCCGGATTAAATGAATCCCCCACTGTGCCGGCGAGCGGCACAGTGGGGGGTTGGTCATGCAGGGATGGGTGCTAGAAGGAAATCGCGACGCCGAAGCGGCCGGTGAGCGGGGTCTGCTTCGCGTTCGTGACGTCCCAGTTCAGGTTCTTGACCAAGGGATAGCGCCGCGTCGCGATCGTTCCGAAGCTCGGGCCGTAGGCCTTGGCGTGGGTAAGATC
>DATFWE010000019.1:0-11588 GCA_035259575.1 Haliangiales bacterium | reverse complement strand
CCGTGAGCTGCCCCGACGCGGATGCGATCCAGTGCGTCCTTCAGCGTGACGGCTCAGCCACGCCGGCCGAGCGCGCAGAGGTCCTCGCCCACGCCGAGGGGTGCGACTCGTGCCGCGCGCTCCTCGGCGAGCTCGTGCGCCAGGCGACGCCGGAGCCGGAGCCGGAGCCGGAGCCGGAGGACGAGCGCGCGCCGCCGTCTCGCCGGGATAAGATGGACGCCGCGCCGTGACCTGCCCGGACGCGGACACGATCCAGTCGATCCTCGACGACTCGGGAACGCCGGCCGAGCGCGCAGAGGTCCTCGCCCACGCCGAGGGGTGCGACTCGTGCCGCGCGCTCCTCGGCGAGCTCGTGCGCCAGGCGACGCCGGAGGACCAGCGCGTGCCGGCGCCCGGCGCGCCGGGGAGCCGCATCGGGCCGTTCCAGGTGACGGGCGTGCTCGGCGAGGGCGCGATGGGCGTCGTGGTGTCGGCGCACGATCCCGACCTCGACCGCGAGGTGGCCATCAAGCTCCTCCACGCCGACCCCGGCGTCGAGCTGGTGCCGGGCGAGGCGCAGGCGCGCCTCCTGCGCGAGGCGCAGGCGATGGCGAAGATCTCCCACCCCGGGGTCATCACCGTCCACCAGGTGGGGACGATCGGCGACCAGGTCTACGTGGTGATGGAGAAGGTCGCGGGCGGCACGCTGCGCGCGTGGCTGCGGGCGAAGGCGCGGGGGTGGCGGGAGATCCGCGACGTGTTCGCGGCGGCGGGGCGCGGGCTGGCGACGGCGCACGCCGCGGGGCTGGTGCACCGCGACTTCAAGCCGGAGAACGTGCTCGTCGGGGACGACGGGCGGGTGCGCGTGACCGACTTCGGGCTGGTGGGGGTGAGCGCGTCGCCGGCGATCGAGGGCGGCGCCGACGTGGGGCTGACGCAGAGCGGGGCCCTCCTGGGCACGCCGCGCTACATGGCGCCGGAGCAGCACCAGCGGCACGACGTGGACGCGCGCGCCGACCAGTTCGCGTTCTGCGTGGCGCTGTACGAGGCGCTGTACGGCGTGGCGCCGTTCGCGGGGGATTCGCTGGGCGAGCTGGCCGACGAGGTGTGCGCGGGGCGGGTGCGCGAGCCGAAGGGGGACGCGCCGGCGTGGCTCCGGCGCGCGGTGCTGCGCGGGCTGCGCGTGCCGCCGGAGGAGCGCTATCCGACGATGGATGCGCTCCTCCTCGACCTCGGGCGCGACCAGATCCTCGCGCGGCGGCGGCGCGCGCTCCTCGCGGTCGCGGGCGGCGCGGCGGCCGCCGCCGCGGTGGCGTGGGCGGCGCTCGGCCGGTCGGGCCCGAAGTGCGACGGGGGCGAGGCCCAGCTCGCCGGCGTGTGGGACCCGACGGTGAAGGCGGCCGTGGGGGCGCGCTTCGCGGCCCTGGGGAAACCATGGACCGGCCCGGCGTTCGAGCGCGTCGCCGCGGGCCTCGACGCGCGCGCGCGCGACCTCGCGATGCAGCACCGCGAGGCGTGCCTGGCGACGGCGCGCGGCGAGCAGTCAGCGGCGGCGCTCGATCTGCGCATGCAGTGCCTGCGGCGGCGGCGGGTGGAGACGCGCGCGCTGACCCAGCTTCTCGCCGGCGGGGACGCGGACGTCCTCACGGGGTCGCCGCGCGCGGTGGCCTCGCTGTCCGACGTATCCGAGTGCGCCGATCTCGATCGGCTGGCGGCGCCGATCCCGCCGCCCGGCGCGGCGGTGCGCGCCGGCGCGGAGCGGATCCGCGACGTGCTCGAGGTGGCGCGCGCCCAGTTCAAGGCGGGGCGCGGGCGCGAGAGCGTCCGCGTCGCGGCCACGGCGACGATCGCCGCCGAGGCGCTCGGCTACCGCCCGCTCGAGGCCGAGGCCCTCACCCTGTTCGGCACGCTGCTCATCGCCGCCGGCGACGCGGCGCGCGCCGAGCCTGCGTACCAGCGCGCCGTGCTCGCCGCCGACGCCGGCCGGCACGACGCCATCCGGGTCGAGGCGGAGATCGGCCTGCTCGAGGCGGTCGTGCGGCAGCACCGATTCGATCGCGCCGAGCGACTGGCGGAGGCCGCGCGGGCGGCGCTCGAGCGGTACGGCGATGACGTCAAGAACAAGGCCTACCTCGCGATGGTGATCGGCGGGATGTATGAAGCGCAGGGCAAGCTCGCCGAGGCGCGCGAGCGCTACCTCGAGGCGCTCGCGTTGCGCGAGCGCGCCCTCGGTCCGGACGACTTCGCCGTGGCGGGGACGCTGAACGGGCTGGGCAACGTCGCCAACCGGCAGGCGAAGTGGGACGAGGCGGTCGGCTACTACGACCGCGCCGTCGCCATCGCCGAGAAGGCGTACGGGCCGGCGCACCCGTCCGTGGCGCTCATGCTGGGGAACCTGGGCCAGACGCTCCTCGATCGGGGGCAGCTCGATCGCGCGCAGGCGCTGTTCGAGCGCCAGCTCCGCATCGACGAGGAGGGCCTGGGCGCCGACAACCCGAGGTACGCCGTCACCCTCGGCACGCTCGGCCGCGTCGCCAAGGCGCGGGGCGACTACGCCGCGGCACGGGCGCTCGCCGAGCGAGCGCTCGCCATCTACGAGCGCACGGGCGTCGAGGACGCGCAGCGGGCCACCCTGTTCACGCTGCTGGGGCGCACCGAGCTCGAGATGGGTCAGCTCGACGAGGCGCTCGCGGCCGAGCGGCGGGCGCTCGCCATGCGCGAGCGTCTGTTCGGGCCCGAGCACTGGGTCGTCGCCGACAGCCGCTCGGGGATCGGGGCGGTGCTCGCCCAGCTGAACCGGGGGAAGGAGGCGCTGGCGGAATACGATCGGGCGAGCGCGATCTTCGCCCAGACGCTCGGACCGGAGACGCCGCAGAACGGCTACCCCAACCTCAATGCCGGGATTGTGCTCGCGGAATTGAAGCGCTTCCCCGAGGCGCGCGCGCGCATCGAACGGGCGCGCGCGATCTTCGAGAAATCGTTCGGGCCCGAGCACGAAGCCGTGGCGACGGCGACGCGCGTCCTGGGCGACACGTACCTGGGCGAGGGGCGCTTTGCCGACGGGCTCGCCGAGGAGCAGCGTGCGCTCGCGGTCATGGAGAAGGTGCTCGGGCCGGACAACGTCGAGGTGGCCGCGCCGCTCACCGGCATCGGGCGGGCGGACGTGGGGCTCGGACGCGCCGACGCGGCGGTTCCGCTGCTCGAGCGCGCGCTCGCGCTGCGGACGGGCGCGGGCCGCGACCCGGTCGACGCCGCCGAGACGCGCTTCGCGCTGGCGCGCGCGCTGTGGGACTCCCGCGGCGACCGCGCGCGGGCGCGGGCGCTGGCCGCCGAGGCGCGCGCCGCGTATGCCGCCCCGCGGTCGGCGAGCGAGCGCGCCGAGGTCGACGCCTGGCTCGCGCGCCACGCCCGGTGACGCCTACTTCGTCGCGATGATCTTGTTGAGGACTTCCTTCGCGTAGTCCTTGTCCCACTCGACGAGGTTCTTGCGCGCGGTGACCTCGGTCTTGGTCGTCGTGGGCGAGTCGCGGCGCATCTCGATGGTCACGTCCTCTTCGCGCACGTGCCCCTTCAGCGTGCGCGAGTCGCCGCCGTCCTTGCTGGAGTACTCCGTCACGTTGATGCCCAGCTCGGCCATCGCGGCGCGCGAGCGCGCCTCGACGTTCTCCGTCGTCCCGACGATGACCGATTCATGCCCGCGCGACGTGAGGTAGATGCCGGTCCCGGCGCCTGCGGCCGCCGCCGCCGCGGCGACGCACCCGCCCAGGAGCCCGAGCGCCGCGATCGCGATTGCCCATCTCGCCCGCATGATCATTCTCCCTTCAACAGCGCCTGGCCCAGCTCGCGGGAACGGCGGGTCGCCGCCTCGACCGCGTCGATGAGCGTCGTCCGCACGCCCCCCGACTCCAGCGTGTGGAGCCCGGTAATCGCCGTTCCCCCGGGCGACGTGACCATGTCCTTCAGCCGCCCGGGATGCTCGTTTGTCTCGAGCAGGAGCTTGGCCGATCCCAGCACCGTCTGCGCCGCCAGGAGCTGCGCCGTCCGGCGCGACAGCCCGACCTTCACCCCGGCGTCGGCGAGCGCCTCGAGGATCAAGAAGATGTACGCCGGCCCCGACCCGGACAGTCCGGTCACCGCGTCGAGGAGCGACTCGTCGAGCACCACCGAGATGCCCACCGCGTCGAAGATCCGCCGCGCCAACGCCACGTCGTTGGGCGTGACGTGCGGACCGCCGGCGATCGCCGTGGCGCCCGCGTCCACCAGCGCCGGCGTGTTCGGCATGGTGCGGATGACGCGCGTCCCCGGCCGCAGCCGCTCGGCGATCGCCGCGATCGGCACCCCCGCGGCGATCGAGATGACCAGCGCGTCCGGCTTCACCCGCCCGCCCACCTGGTCGAGCACGCGCCGCAGGATTTGCGGCTTCACCGACAGGAGGAGGATGTCCGAGCGCTCGACCAGCTCGACGTTGTCGACGGTGGTGAAGATGCGGTAGCGCCCGGCGAGCTCGGCCATCCGCTCGTCGCGCGGACCCGACGCGGAGATCCGCTCCGGCTCGGCGTGCCCGCCCAGGAGGCCGCGGATGAGCGCCTCCGCCATGTTGCCCGCGCCCAAAAACCCGATGCTCTTGTCTACGATCGTCATCCGATGATGAAGTCCTCTCGTTCGATGCCGCCGGGGCGGGAGAAGCGCTCGAGGGTCCAGCGCTCGAAGATCTCGTGCTTGGGCCCACCGGTCAGCAGCTCCGCGTACAAGCGGCCGATGACGGGGGCCATCATGAACCCGTGCCCCATGAACCCGCAGCACAAAAAGAAGCCCGGCCGCGCCTCCACCTCGCCCACGATGGGGTTGCCGTCCTCGGTGATGTCGTAGGGCCCGGCCCACGCGCGCAGGATCTTGATGTCCCCGAGGATCGGCATGATGCGCGTCACCTGGCGCGCGTAGGTGGCGAGAAAGCGCAGGCGCGAGCCCATGGCCAGCGTGGGATGGTGGTCGCGCAGCGTCACGCCGCCGACGATCTCGCCGCGCATCGACTGGCTGAAATACAGGCCGCTGCCCAGCACCGACACCATCGGCTTGAGGAACGGCTTGAGCGGCTCGCTCGAGCAGATCTCGTGGCGGATGGGGTAGTCGGGGAGGTGCACGCCGACGAGGCGGGCGACCTCCGGCGACCACGCGCCCGACGCGTTGAGCACGCGCCGCGCCCGCAGCGCGCCCCGCGGCGTGCGGACGACGAACCCGCCCCCGTCGACGACGTCGATGGCGTCGACCGCGGTGTGGGTAAAGATCTGGACGCCGAGCTTGGCGGCGCCCTGCGCGTAGCCCCACAAGAACGGCCAGGGGAACAGGACGCCGTCGGTGGAGTTGTAGCAGGCGGCATGAAAGCCGCCCGCATCGAGCTCGGGGACGATCTCGCGTGCCTCGGCGGGCGTCAGCATCTCGGTGGGCACACCCAGGCGGTTCTGCAGGCGGACGTTCTTCTCCAGCCGCTCCGTCTCGCGCGGGAAGCGCGACAGGAACAGGTAGCCGCCCTGGCGGAACCACACGTTGACGCCGAGCTCGGTGGCGAAGTCCTTGCACAGGGCGACCGACTCGCGCATGAGGCGGACATTGAGCTCGGTCGACCACTGCTGGCGCACGCCGCCGCCATTGCGCCCCGACGCGCCGGCGGCGAGGTAGCTCTTGTCGAGCACGACGACGTCGCGGAGCCCGCGGCGCGCGCAGTTGTAGGCCACGGCGAGGCCGATGACGCCGCCGCCGACGACGCACAGCTCGGCGCGCTCGGGGATCGGGGTCACGGTTCCTCTTCGGCAGACGGATCGTTGACGAAGAACTTCAGGGGCGTGGGCGTGAGCGGCGGGCGCGACGTGAACGGCTCGATGTCCGCCGGGGGCGTGCCGGTCGCGCGCGCGAGCGCCAGCGCGACCAGCGCCACGCACTCCTTCCCCTGGCACGGACCGGTGCCGAAGCCGGTGTAGCGCTTGACCTCCTCGATGTCGCGGTAGCCCTTGGCGACCGCGTGCTCCACGTCGGCGAGGGTCACGTCCTCGCAGCGACATATGATGACGCGCGTCACAGCGTCCTCGCCGCGTTCGCGCCGGCGGCGGCGCCCTGGGCGGCGGCCGCGGCGGGCCCGACGTAGCCGGTGACGTCGCCGCAGGCGTAGACGCCCGGGACGCTGGTGCGCCCGTTGCCGTCGACGACGACCGCGAAGCCGCCGCCCGCCGGGCGGAGCTCGACGTGCACGCCATGGGTGCGCGGCGCCTCCGACGCCGGCGCGGGCATCTCGGCCACCGCGACGACGTCGCAGGCGAGCCGCGCGCCGTCGACGTCGAGGGCCTCGACCTGCTTGCGGCCGCGGGCCCGCTCCGGCCGGGCGCAGCGCTCGAACGCAATGCCGGCCGCGGCAAGCGCGCCGGCGAGCGGCTCGGCCGTCGGCGCGTCCCCGGCGATGGCGACTGCGTCGCCCGGGGCCACGCCGTGGCGCAGGAGCAGGCGCGCCACCGCGCGCGCGGCCAGGATGCCGGGCCGGTCGTTGTCGACGAAGAGCGCGTTCACGTCGTGGGCGCCGGTGGCGTAGACGTAGCGGCGCGCGACGACGCGGAGCAGCCCGGCCGGCGTCACCGCGGCGAGGACGTCCTCTTCGGGAAAGAACGCCACGAGCGTCGTCTGCGTCGAGACGTCGACGCCGGCGGCGGCGACCTCGCGCGCGCGCCGCGCCGCCTCGTCGCGCCCGAGGCCGGGCGTGTCGAGGAGCGAGCCGCCGAGCTCGTCCTGCTCGTCGAGGAGGAGCGTGCGGCGCCCCGCCTCCGCCGCGGCGCGCGCGGCGGCGAGGCCGGCCGGGCCGCCCCCGACGACGACGACGTCCACGTCGCGCTCGACGACGGCAGGGAAGGCCTCGGCCGGGCGCGCCGGCAGCTTGCCGAGACCGGACAGCTTGCGCACCACGCGCTGCATGACGCGGTTCATCACCTTGGAGCCGGTCATGAGCGTGTGGTGGTCGAGCCCGCCGGGAAACAGCCAGTCGGTGGCGGCGAGGACGTCGAGGTCGGTGGTGGGGAACGCGTTCTGGCCCTGGGTCGCGAGGCCGTCGGTGCAGGGGAGCTGGCACGCGCGCAGGTTGGGGACGTCGCCCACGCGCATGAGGCAGGCGCCGCAGTGGCCCGCCAAGCAGAACGCGCCGCGCGGCCGGTGGTACTTGATAGAGCGGCCGAGGACGACGACGCCCGCGGCGTGGAGCGCGACGGCGAGTGGCTCGCCCTCGTACGCGCGCAGCGATTCGCCCTCGTGCTCGATCGTGATGGCGGGCCCGCGCGGAACGTTCGCGCCGGAGTAGATGCGGCGGTCCAAGCTGCGCCTTGGATAACAGCTTCGTCCGGGAACGGCAAGGGCGGTCGTTGACCGCCCAGGGACCGTGCTGCTATGCTCACGCCCGTCGGAAATCGACCGACTTGGTCAAGGAAAGCGAGGCGTTACGATCATGGCGTCCCCGACCATACCCTGTCCTTCGTGTGGGAAGCCCAACCCCCAGGGCACACCGTTCTGCGGATACTGCGGCAAGCAGCTCCAGGCCGCGCCGCAGCAGCCGCAGAAGACGATCATGGGGTACGCGCTTCCGCAGACCTTCGGCCAGCCGGGAGGTCCGGGCGCGCGTCCGGCGCCCGGACAGCCTCCGAGCCCGTTGCCGCCGCCGCCCGGGGGCCCGCCCGCGCCGCCGCAGTATGGCGCTCCGCCGCAGCCGCCCGCGCCGCCGCAGTATGGCGCGCCGCCGCAGCCGCCCGCGCCGTACGGCGCTCCGCCGCAACCGCCCGCGCCGTATGGCGCGCCGCCGCAGCCGCCGGCTCCCTATGGTGCGCCGCCGCAGCCGCCGCAGTATGGCGCGCCGCCGCAGCCGCCGCCGTCACCGTATGGTGCGCCGCCGCACCCGCCGTCGCCGTACGGCGCGCCGCCGCAGCCGCCGCAGTACGGCGCGCCGCCGCAGCCTCCGCCGTCGCCGTATGGTGCGCCGCAGCAGCCGCCGCAGTATGGCGCGCCGCCGCAGCCGCCGCCGTCGCCGTACGGCGCGCCGCCGCAGCCGCCGCAATATGGAGCGCCGCCGCAGCCGCCGCAGTACGGCGCGCCGCCGCAGCCGCCGCAGTACGGCGCGCCGCAGCAGCCCTACGGCGCGCCCCAGCAGCCCGCGGGGGCGCCCATGGTGCCCGCCGCGCATTCCGCGCTGGCGCGGATCCCACAATCGGCGCCGGGGACGTTGTTCGGGATCCCGTTCTCGCTGATGAAGGATCAGCAGTTCCTCAACAAGCTCCTCGGCATGTCGGCGATCGCGCTCGCGGCGTCGCGGTTCATCCCGGTGGGGAGCTTCGGCGGCAGCCTGCAGTGGACGTGGTCGGACGCGTTTGCGGGGTTCGTGTTCCCGCTCATCGCCGCGGCGATCTATGCCGGCGTGGCGCTCGCGCCCAAGCACATCCAGGAGAAGATCCCGCCGGTCGTCCTCCAGTGGGGGCCGTTCGCGGCCGCGTACCTCGGCACCGGCATCACCTCGGCGGCGGTCCTCGGGGCGCGCATCGCGGCGCAGGGCGCCGGCGCCGGGCTCGCGTGGCTGTATCCTCTCTTGATCTTCGGCCTCCTCGTCCGGCTGCAGGACGAGGACGACATGGTGGCGCGCGTGTTCATCGCTCTCGGCGCGCTCGGCTCGCTGGGCGTGACGCTGTCGATGTTCGGCGTGGTGTTCCACTTCAGCGGCATTCCGATCCTCTTCATCCTGCACAACATCCTGCAGCTCGTGATGTCGCTGGTGGCGACGCTGTCGATCGTCTTCGCGATCCCGACCAAGTGGGTGCCCGCGCTCGAGCCCTTCCAGGGGTTCGCGCCGCTGGCGACCGCAGCCCTCATCGTGTGGATGCCCGTGTCGGTCACGCTCGTGGGGCTCGGACTCATCCTCGCAGGGGCGGGCGTGCTGAACATCCTCCTCATCGCCCACGGCCTCATCCTGCAGGTGGCGTTCGTCGGCGTGCTCCTGCTCACCGCGCCCGCGGCGTTCGCCGCGATCAAGAACTTGTTGCAGAAGGCGGGCGTGGCGACGTCGGCGTCGGCCTACAATCCGCCCGGCGGCGGCGGCGCGCCGCCCCCGCAGCAGACCATCGAGCAGCGACTCGCCGAGCTCGACGCCGCCTGGCACCGCGGCGGCATGACCCCGGAGGAGTACCAGCAGCGCCGCGCTGCGATCATGAGCGGCCGATAGTCCTTCGCCAATCCACCGGAGCCGGCCGCTCACCCGGCCGAAGCGGGCCGCCGCCGCGGACGCGCCAGCCCGTGGCGAGGAGCCAGGTGCGGGCCGGAACCACCGGCGCGGCGTCGGTGCGCAATCCCCCGAACCAGGCCGCCGAAGAGCACGGATCGACCGCGCGGGCGGTCGATCCGTGCTTGACGCCGTTCCGGAGAACGTAAATCAGGCAGTTGCGAACTTCCGTGGGCGTCCTGAGCGGCCGCGCATGGTACCGATCGCGCCACAGGCCGCCGGCGCAGCCGGCGGTCCTGTTGACGACGCGGGCAATGCCGGACGCCAAGCCCTGGACACCGCGCGAGAGCGCGGTGCGGTCGGCGGCCTCGACGATCATGTGGATGTGGTCTTTCTGGATGGTGAAATGCACCACGCGGCACGCGCGCGCCTGCAGCGCGCGTCTCTTGAGGAGCCTGCCGATTTCCCGGACGATCGCGAACGTGCGCATGCTGGGCGCGCCGTTGACCGCGCGGAGGGTGACATGGAGCGGGTGGCGCGGGTTGATCTCGGGACGACGGCCATGGCTGACGCCCGCCTGGGGTCGGCCGCGACCGTCGTAGCCACCGATCTCCCCGGTCGGCTTGCGGCCCGATCCTTCGCGGGGTCCGCCCCAGGTCGGCGGTTTCGGGAGCGACAGCTGTCGGTGCGCGCGTTTCATTCTTGCTCAGGCAGATTTGCACGAGACAGCTCTAGAGTCAAGAGGAAACGCGATGCCTGTGGGCGGTGACGCGCCTGTGGACGGCCCGATCCGGTGCCGACGGTGAGATCGGGAGGGCCGCCCACAGGGCGCTTGACCCGCCCGCGACCCCGCGGCACTCGTCCGCGCCTCGTCACCGACGGTCGCGGGCGGCTCACACCGCCCACAGGTTACTGCTGCCAGAGATTGAAAAGAGCGCCCCCACCCCCGGGAGTCCGGCGCCTCGCAAGAGAACTTACTAAGGCCGCAAAGGTGATTACTCAGCGGATCGGTGACTCCCGCAGAATCGACTGCTTGGCGACGGCACAAGCCGTGAAGTGCTCGCTGCCGGAGAGTCCCCATGCACGAGGATCGGTCGAGTGCGCATCTTCCGATGGCCCTTGCGGTCGTCATCTGGGTCTTCCTGCCGGTTATCCTCCCGCTGGCGGCCCTGATCGCGAGCTCGCAGTACCGGTGCCTCGGTTTCGCCTCTGCGGTTGTTCTCGTTATCGCGCTGCATGCCCGAACCGGGATCGCCGGCCGATGGCGCCATGCAGCCAAGCGAGCCTCGAGGACGAGCATTTGCAATGTCCGCGATGGCCGCGCGGCGTGGATCGTGGGCCGGGTCCGCCTCGCTCGCACCTCCCTGGAAGCGCCCTTCTCGGGACGGCGAGTGTGCTATTACGCCGCAAGTTGCAGGGCCGCGGATATCCGCTGTGACGGGCGCCCCAACGGTCAGGTAGAGAGCTGCGACTTCCTCGTCGAAGATGGCTCAGGCACGGCGCTGATTCGCGTCGCCCCCGGCGCATCGTTCGAGCTGATCGGCCCCGGCCGCGTCGTGGCGAACGTTCCCGAGGAGCGGATGCGGGCATTTCTGGGCCGAGTGCGAATCAATTCCGGAGATCCCCGCGACTGGAACCTTCCTCATGAGCGCGTGCTCGCGGAAGGCGACGTCGTCGGAGTCTATGGAATTGGCGAGTGGGAGGCGGATCCAGCGCCCGAGCCCGAGTCGTGGGCCGGCGTGGGCTACCGTGAGATGCCTCGCCGCCTGGTGATGCGCGCGCCCGAGGGTCTCCGCCTTTTCGTCAGCGAGCGACTTCCTCGGTGCTGGTGAATTCTATTCGCCGCCACACCATGGCGCGCCAGCCAGTTGGCGAGCGTCTGATGACTGCCGAGGCCCAGGCGTTGCGCGGCGCGCGAGCGGTTGCCGTCGGTCTCGGCAAGCGCGCGCTCGAGGTAGTGACGCGCCACCTCTCCGAGGACGGCGGGAAGGGAGAACCCCGTACCCAGGGGCCGGGCGAGCACGTCCGCCCCCCCGACGCGTGGATCCTGGATCAGCGCGTCGCGCACGTCTTCGGCGGACAGCGCATTTCCGGACGACCACAACGCGGCCCGCCGCAGCGTGTTCTGAAGCTCGCGAACGTTCCCCGGCCAGGAGTGGGCGGTGAGGATGGCGAAGGCGCCGGGCATGAGTTTCTTCGGCGAGTACCCAGGATCGCTCGCGTGCTCGGCGTTGATGTTGGCGAGCAGGCTCTCGACGAGGATGGGGAGATCGCCTGGCCGGTCCCGCAACGCCGGCACCTGCAGGACCGCGACGGCCAGGCGATAGAACAGGTCCGCGCGAAAGCGGCCGGCGGCGACGTCGGCGAGCAGATTGCG
>DATFWE010000018.1:0-7697 GCA_035259575.1 Haliangiales bacterium | reverse complement strand
GAAGCGCGCCAGCGGCGCGCCGGCGAGGCGCTTCACCGCGTCGACCGCGTCGTCGACCGCCGCGTGGGCGGGCACGCGCAAGAACAAGAGCTGGTAGGCGGCGACCCGCAGCGCCGCCATCCCGCCGGGCGGCAGCTTGAGCCCGCGCGGGGCGTGGGCCGCGAGCGCGCGGTCGAGCCGCGCGCGGTGGCGGAGGACGCCGTAGACGAGCTCGGTCGCCAGGCCGCGATCGGCCGGCGACAGCCCCGCGAGCGCGCCGCCGAGCGCGAGCGTGGCGTAGGCCTGCCCCTGCTCGACGCGCCGGAGCACGCGCCGCGCCGCCTCGCGCGCACCGCCGCTCACCGGAGCCGCGTCCCCGCCGGCACGGGCCGCCCCGCCACGAACGCGGCCGCGGCGAGGCGCTTGCGCCCGGGGAGCTGCAGCTCGCCCAGGGCGACCGCCCCGTCGCCGCACGCAACCACCAGCCCGTCGCGGTCGGCACCCAGCACCTCGCCGGGCTCGCCCCCGCCGGGGACCACGCGCGGGCGCCACACCTTGAGCGTCTCGCCGTCGAGCTGGGCCGTGGCGCCCGGCCACGGATCCACGCCGCGCACCAGGTCGCGCGCCGCGCGCGCCGGGCGCGTCCAGTCGATGCGTCCGTCCTCCTTCTTCAGCATCGGGGCGAACGTCGCGCCCGCGCCGTCCTGCGGCGTCTCCACCAGCGTCCCCGCCTCGAGGCGGACCAGCGCCTCGCGCATGAGCTCCGCGCCGAGCGGCGCCAGCCGCGCCGCCAGCGTGCCCGCCGTGTCCTCCTCGGCGATCGCGACGGCGCGCCGGAGCAGCATCGGGCCGGTGTCCATCCCGGCGTCGAGCTTCATGATGGTGATGCCGGTCTCGGTCTCGCCGCGGATGATCGCCCACTGGATCGGCGCCGCGCCGCGGTAGCGGGGCAGGAGCGAGGCGTGCACGTTCAGGCAGCCGTGGCGGGGCACGTCGAGCACCGCCTGGGGGAGGATCTTGCCGTACGCCACGACGATCGCGACGTCGGGGGCGAAGCGCCGGAGCGCATCGATGAGCTCCGGCGCGCGCGCCGAGCGCGGCTGCAGCACCGGCACGCCCGCGCGCTCGGCGACGAGCTTCACCGGCGGCGGCTCGACGTGCCGCCCGCGTCCCGCGGGCTTGTCGGGCTGGGTCACGACCACCGCGACGTCGTGCGCGGCGCGCACCGCCTCCAGCGTGGGGACGGCGAACTCGGGGGAGCCCATGAACGCGACGCGGAGGGACATCAGTCCTTGAGGTTCGAAAGGTAGCTCGCGCGCAGCCGATCGGAGCGGAGGATCTTCTGCGCCTCGTCGAGGACGACGGCGATCTCGCCCAGCTCGGCGCTGAGGTCGGCGGCGACCTCGGCGGGGAAGACCTCGGGGGAATAGTCGCGCCGCGCCGTCTCGTAGGCGCGCTTCACCTCGAACGCGGTCGCGTCGCGCCGGACGCCCAGCACGGTGAAATAGTCGGCCTCCTTCACGTGGGCGTGCTTGGCGAGCACGCGCTCGCGATCGATCGCGACGTCCCCCGCGGTCGTCGCCGCCGACACGCCCGTCGTGGCGCGCCCCCCGTCGGTGTCGACCCGCCCGATCGGCCGCGCCAGCCCCAGCGCCACCAGCGCGTACGCCAGGGGGTAGACCGCGTCCTCGCCCCAGCCCTCGCGGCGCGCCGTCGCCGCGACGTCGCCGAGCGATCGCCGCCCGTCGAACAGCTCGACGATGCGGCGCTCCTCGGGCAGGAGGTCCGCCTCCGACAGCGCGTCGAGCATCTCCTCGTTCGTGCCCGGCTTGCCCGGCGCCAGCACCGTCTCGCGCGGTCCCAGGCGCAGGCGCAGCCGCTCGACGTCCATCTTGCGGCGCACGCCCTCCATCACGACCGCGGTGGGGTGGGCGTGGAGGCGGATCTTCTCGTCGGCCGCGCCCTCGTCGGTGGACACGGAGTAGCGGCCCGCGTCCCACGAGAACACCGAGTAGACGATGTCCTCCACGTGGCGGCGCACCGCCGGCAGGAGCTCGCGCCGTTTGAGATGCCCCAGCTCGACCAGGATCTCGCCCATCCGGCGCCCGCTCTGCGCCACGCGCTCGCGCGCCTCGGCCAGCCGCTCGGCGGTGATCTTGCCCTCGCGGAAAAGGAGCTCGCCCATGCGGTCGCGCTCCTGGTTGGACGAGGCGAACACCGGCCGCCCCTCCTCGAGGTAGACGACCTTCTCCGTTCCGTCGCGGCTGAACGTGACGTGGCCGGAGAAGCGCTCGCGGTGGAGCTGGCCGAAGATCTGCGCCGCGTCGTCGTCGGCGAGGTCGCCGTTCTGCACCACGCCCGAAGCGGTGGCGACCTCGGCGTCCTCGGCCAGCGGATCGGCGGCGATGCCGGGCGTGGTGACGCCGATGGCGTCGAGATCGATCTCGGGCGGCTCGGGCGGCGGCTCGGCCTCGCCCGCGTCCGACGCGTCGCGCTGGCCGAACAGGCGCGCCTCCACCGCCTCCATGTGGCGGCGCAGCTCGGACACGTAGGTGCCGACCTGCGACGCCTCCGCCGGGGGGGCGACCGCCGCCGGCCGCGCGGACAGGACCTGCGTCGGCTCGCGCCAGTGGGGCGGCTCCTCGGGCGGAAGGTCGTCGACCTCCTCGCCGACGAGGTCGGTCGACAGGGTGAGCTCGAGGAGGTCGTGGAGGAACGCGTCCACCGCCTCGGCGGTGGCGTCCTCGAGCTTCTGCGCCAGGGCGTGCTTGGCCACGCCGGGCAGGCTCCCGGCCGGCGCCGGCGCCGCCGGCCGGAAGTCGAGCGACGGGGCCGCGTCCGGCTGGGCGTCGACCACCGCGCTCACCAGGCCGCTGCGCCCGGTGTGGAGCGCGTTGCGCACGGCGTAGAGGAGGGCGGCCTTGGCCAGGGGGCGCTTGAGGAACGCGTCGGCGCCGAAATCGATGGCGTCGAGGGCGTTGCGCACCGGCCCGGCGTCGTCCCCGATGAGGACCAGCGGCGCCGCCTGCCCCCCCTCGGAGCGGATGGCGTGGGCGAACGCGAGCGCATCGCCGGAGTCGATCCCCGCGGCGAGGACGACCGCGTCCGCCGGCCGGCGGCGGAACGACGCCAGGGTGTCGTCGGAGCCGTCGCCCAGGCGCACCTCGACGGCGAGCTCGGACAGCCAGCGGGCGACGCGCTCGGCCTCGGAGGGTTCGACGACGACCAGGACCGACGACACGGACGCCGATCGTATCACGTCCGCCGACGACCAGGCGCTTTACGCCGGGCGGCGCGCACGCCATGATACGGGCGTTTCCCAAGGAGGCCGCCCATGCCCAATGCCTTCGTTCACATCGAGCTCAACACCGACGACGTCGCCAAGGCGAAGAAGTTCTATTCGAGCGTGTTCGACTGGAAGCTGCAGGACGTCCCCGCCATGGGCTACACGATGCTCGACGTGGGCAAAGGCGTCGGCGGCGGCATGCAGAAGAATCCCATGCCCGCCGGACCGAACCACTGGCTGGCCTACGTCGAGGTCGCCGACGTCAAGAAGACGGTGGCCAAGGCGCGCGCCGCCGGGGCCAATGTCTTCGTCGACTACAAGGACATCCCGGGTATGGGCGCGCTCGGCATCTTCAGCGATCCGAGCGGCGCCGTCCTCGGCGTGTGGCAGCCGGCGCCGAAGCCGCCGCGCAAGGCGGCGCCCAAGGCCGCGGCCAAGAAGAAGAAGAGGTAGCCGTCACAGCGCGGAGATCGGATCGACGTCGACCGACACGCGCACGTCCCCGCGCGGCTCGACCGCCTCGACGAGTCGGCGCGCCGCGGCCCGCAGCGCCCCCCGCTCGGCCCCCTTCACCCACACCCGCCAGCGCGTCCGCCCCATGAGGCGGCGGAGCGGCGCCTCCGCGGGGCCGAGCACCGTCACGCCCCCGGGGAGGCGCGCGGCCGCGGCCGCGACGTCGTGGGCGGTCATGTGCACCTCGTGCTCGACGCTGCCGTCGATGCGCAGCGCGATCAGTCGCCCGTGGGGCGGATAGCCGAGCTCCGCGCGCGCCGCCGATTCCGCCGCGAAGAACGCGTGGTAATCGTGGGTCCGAGCGCAGCGCACCGCCGGGTGCTCCGGCGCGTACGTCTGGATGAGGACGCGGCCGGCGCGGTCGCCGCGGCCGGCCCGCCCCGCCACCTGGGTGAGGAGCTGGAACGTCCGCTCGGCGGAGCGGAAATCGGGGAGGGACAGCGCGGTGTCGGCGAGAAGGACGCCGACCAGCGTCACGCCGGGAAAGTCGTGCCCCTTGGTGACCATCTGCGTGCCCACGAGGACGTCGATCTCGCGCCGGGCGAAGCGATCGAGGAGGTCGCGCAGCCCCTTCCCCTCCGCGGTGTCGCGGTCGAGGCGGGCGACGCGCGCCCCCGGGAACCGCGCGCCGAGCGCCGCCTCCACCCGCTCGGTCCCGAGGCCGAAGCGACGGATCGTCTCCGGCGCGTGGCACTTGGGGCAGGAGATGGGCACGTGCTCGGAGTGGCCGCAGTAGTGGCAGCGCAGGCGCTCGCCCGCGCGGTGGTAGGTCAGCGACACGGAGCAGTGGGCGCAGCGGAACGCGTGCCCGCAGCCCACGCACACCACGAAGGTGGCGAAGCCGCGCCGGTTGAGGAAGAGGATCGCCTGGTCGCCGGCGGCGAGCGACTCCGCCAGCGCGCGCGCGAGCGGCGCCGACAGCAGCGTCTCCGGATCGGGCTGGAACGTGCGCAGGTCCACCACCTCGACCTCGGGCAGCGGCCGGGCGGTGGCCCGCGCCGGCAGCTCGAGCAGGCGGAAACGGCCGGCGCGCGCGTTCTCGCACGTCTCCAGCGACGGCGTGGCCGAGCCGAGCACGCAGGCCGCGCCGGCGCGGCGCGCGCGCATGAGCGCGACGTCGCGCGCGTGGTAGCGCACGCCCTCCTCCTGCTTGAACGACGGATCGTGCTCCTCGTCGACGACGATGATGCCGAGCGGCGCGACCGGCGCGAACACCGCCGAGCGGGCGCCCAGCGCGATGCGCGCCTCGCCGGCGCGGAGGCGGCGCCATTGATCGTAGCGCTCCCCGTCGGACAGGCCGCTGTGGAGCACGGCGCATAGATCGCCGAAGCGGGCGCGGAAGCGCGCCGCCAGCTGGGGCGTCAGCGCGATCTCCGGCACGAGCACGATCGCGCCCTTGCCGGCGGCGATGACGCGCGCGATGGCCTGGAGGTAGACCTCCGTCTTCCCCGAGCCGGTCACCCCGTGGAGCAGGAACGGCGCGAAGCCGTCGGCGCCGGCGATCTCGGCCAGCGCCGCCGCCTGCTGGGGCGTCGGCTGCAACGGCTGCGTCGGCGCCACCGTGGCGGGCCACACCGCGCGCTGGGTCTCGCGCCGGCCGCGCTCGACGATCCCCGCCGCCGCCAGCGCGCGCACGGCCCCCGCCGCGCCGGGCACGCGCGCCGCCAGCGCCGGCATGTCCATCGGGCCGCCGCGCAGCGCCTCCACCACCGCCGCCCGCCGGGGCGCGCGCGCGACCTCCGCCGCGTCCGGCTCGCGCAAAAGCCTCACCGTCGCGACGGTGCGCGCGGCGACGCGCGGCCGCGACCGCTCCGCCTCGAGCGCCACCAGGCCGGCCTCGACGAGCGGCGCGACGCGCGCGCGCTTCCCCGCCGCCACCGCCGCCAGCGCCCGCCGCAGCGCGGCCGGGATCGCCGGCCCCTCGCCGCGGAGCGTCGCCTCCCCCAGCGGCGTGACGCGCGGGCGCTGCGCGTAGCTCTGCGCCGTCCCCGCGGGCAGCGCCGCGCGCAGGACCTCGCCCGGCGGGGCCTCGTAGTACTCGGCGACCCACAGGCACAGCTCGACGAGCTCGGGGTCGAACGCGGGCGTATCGTCGAGGAGATCGCGCACGGCGCGGACGGCGACGCCCGCGGGCGCCGCCCCACCCTCGCGCACGATCACGCCCGTCACCCCGCGCGGCCCGAATGGCACCAGCACCCGCGCCCCCACGCGGGCCGCAGCCAGGTCGGCCGGGACGGAATAACAATAGGTGCCGCGGACGGGAAGAAACGCCGCGACCTCGACATACGCTGCCACCCCTACTCGGTACCACGTGGGGCTGACAGCATCTCCCGGCACAGGGCCAGGACGCCGTCGCGGAGCTCCGGGCGCTTGAGAGCGTAAGCGAGGTTCGCGCGCAGGTAGCCGAGCCGATCGCCGGCGTCGTGGCGCTCCCCGGCGAGGACCGCGGCGCATAGTCCCTCGGCGCGGGCGAGCTCGCGCAGCGCGTCGGTGAGCTGGATCTCGCCCCCTTTGCCCGGCTTCGTCTGGGCGAGGATGGGCCAGATCGACGCCGGCAGCACGTAGCGGCCGACGATGGCGAGGCGGCTCGGCGCCGTCCCCGGCGCCGGCTTCTCCACCATGTCGCGCGCGCGGTACAGGCCCTCCCCCATCGGCTCCCCGGCGACGACGCCGTAGAGGTGCTCCTGCCCGGCCGGCACCTCCATCACCGCGACCGCGCCCATGCCGGCGCGCGCCGCGACATCGATGAGCTGGCCGATCGCCGGCCGCTCGGCGTCGTAGAGATCGTCGCCGAGCATCACCGCGAACGGCTCGTCGCCGACGGCGTCGCGGGCGCACAGCACGGCGTGCCCCAGACCGTTGGGGTGCTTCTGGCGGAGCGACACGACGCGCGCAAGCCCGGAGATGCGCGCCACCTGGGCGAGGAGGTCGGTCTTGCCGCGGCGCGCGAGCGTGTCCTCGAGCTCGTAGGCCACGTCGAAGTGGTCCTCGATCGCCCCCTTCTGGCGGCCGTTGACGAGGATGATCTCCTCGATGCCGGCGGCGACCGCCTCCTCGACGACGATCTGGATCGTCGGCGTGTCGACGATGGGGAGCATCTCCTTGGGCACGGCCTTGGTCGCGGGCAGAAATCGGGTGCCGAGGCCGGCGGCGGGGATCACGGCTTTGCGGACGCGCATGGCGCCCGACTATAGCGCACGCCTCCGCATCTCGGCGCGGACGCGGGGGTCGCCCTCCGCCTCGCGCCGCTCGCGCAGCTCCTCCTGGCGCGTCGCGCGCATGCGCTCGAGGAAGCGCCGCCGCGCGCGGTAGAGATCGAGCGCGCCCACCAGCGCGAGCGCGAACACGCTCCAGCCGAGGAAGCGCGCGAGCACGTCGCCGAGGAAAGCGGCCAGCGCGGGGGCGGAGCCGAGGCGGCCCAGGTCGCCGAGCGCGGGCCCCACCGCGATCGCCGCCGCGGCCGCGACGAGCACGAGCCGCCCCAGCGCCGCGCCGGCGCCGCCGCGGGGCCGGCCGAAGCGCGGGCCGACGCGCAGCGTGAACAGGCCGCCCGTCTGGGCCAGGCCGACGACCAGCGCCGCAAGCGCCGCCGCGCCGAGGAGCGGGGCGCTCAGCGCGAGCAGCTCGCCGGCGGCGCCGCGCAGCGCGCCGGGGAGGTCGGGCGGCGCGACGGTGGCCGCGGCGAGGCCGGCCTTCACCATCGCGCCGAGCCGCCCCACGACGAACGCGCCGCCGAGGATCAGCGCGAGCGCCGTCGCCGCGAACGCCGCCGCGGCGGTCAGCTCGCCGCTGCGCGGCACGTCCCCGCGCTCGCGCGCGCGCCGGATGCGGCGGGCGGAGGCTTCCATCACTGTCGTCCTTCGCGCTCGCGTCGGCTCGGCGCTCCACCTCGCTCGGCTGCGCCTCGCTCGAAGTCGCA
>DATFWE010000017.1:0-63898 GCA_035259575.1 Haliangiales bacterium | reverse complement strand
TTTCATCGCCCAACTCGGCGTGTCCGAACGACTCGATCGCCCATGCGCGCTCGCTCTTCATGCACGCCAAACCATCGACACTGGACCGAAATTCCCGAGGACGGATCGATTTGCGATCAATGGTCAGTCCGGCTTGCGCTGCTGGATCTGTGGACGGGCGCGCGATCGCTGCGGTCGCTGCTCCCCGCGCCCGCCCACAGCTCCACAGCGCCTGGCCCCCCGGGAGCCCCCCCAAAAACGCCCCACCCCCCGATCGAAAAAACCCCAGAGAGGACGCGACGGGGCGCCACTCTTGGGGGTGGGGGTGTTTTTCCAAATCTGGCAGTAGCAGCAACCTGTGGGCGGTGTGAGCGGCCCGCGACCGTCGGTGACGAGGTACGCATCTTCTTGACTCCAACACGGGATTACGCAAATATGCCTGAGCAAGAATGAGCCGGCGCGCCCACCGACAGCTGTCGCTCCCGACACCTCCCACGTGGGGCGGGCCGCGCGAGAACTCCGGCCGCAAGCCGACCGGGCAGATCGGCGGCTACGATCATCGCGGCCGACCGCAGTCGGGCGTCAGCCACGGCCGCCGTCCCGAGCTCAACCCGCGCCACCCGCTCCACGTGACGCTTCGCGCGGTCAACGGCTCGCCGAACATGCGCAATTACGCGATCGCGGCGGAGATCAGTAAGCTGCTCAAGCGCCGCGCGCGTCGCGAGCTACCCTGCCGCGTCGTGCATTTCACCATTCAGCGCGACCACATCCACTTGATCGTGGAAACACAAGACCGCGCCGCGCTGTCGCGCGGCGTCCAGGGGCTGGCGTCCGGCATCGCCCGCGTCGTCAACAGGACCGCCGGCTGCGCCGGCGGCCTGTGGCGCGATCGCTACCACGCGCGGCCGCTCAGGACGCCCACGGAGGTTCGCAAGTGCTTGGTCTACGTGCTCCGGAACGGCCTCAAGCACGGATCGACCGCGTTCGCGGTCGATCCGTGCTCCTCGGCCGCCTGGTTCGATGGTTTCGACGGCCGCCCGCCCGCGCGCACCGACCCCGCACCGATCGTGGCGCCGAAAACGTGGCTCCTTGCGACCGGCTGGCGGGCACGCGCGGGCGGCGCGCTTCGGGCCGACGAGGCGCCGGCGCGTGCGACGCCGCCCTAAGAGTGCCCGTGCCGGTGGTGCAGGTCGGACACGTGCGGATGGTCGTGCACGAGCGGGGCGTGGCGGTGGGGGTGCGCGTGCGGCTCCACGAACGGCCCGTCGTGTTCGTGCCGGTGGTGCTCGTCGTGCACGTGGACATGATCGTGCTCGAGCGCCTCGTGCCCGTGGACGTGCCCGTGGCGGTCGCGCACGAGCAGGAGCACGCCGCCCACCATGAGCGCCCCGGCCACCGCCTCGGCCGGCCCCGGCATCCGTCCGAACAGCGGCACCGCCGCGAGCGCCCCCAGGAACGGCGCGGTCGCGAAGTACGCCGCCTCGCGCGCCGCGCCGAGCAGCCGCAGCGCGTACACGTCGAGGACGATGCTCGCCCCGTAGCCCGCCGCGCCCACCGCGAGCGCCGCCGCGAGCGCGCCCGCGTCCGGCAGCGCGTGGCCGGAGACGAGCGCGGCGACGAGCGTCAACGCGCCCGCCGACAGCGTCTTCGCGCGGCCGAGCGCGATCGGGTCGCGCAACGACAGCCGCTGGGTGAGGTTGTTGTCGATGCCCCAGGCCAGGCACGCGCCCGCGATGAGCAGGATGCCGAGCGGGTCGGCCCCGCCGGCCCCGCCCGAAAGCGCCGCCGCCCCGCCGATGATGAGCGCCGACGCCGCCGCCGCGCGCCGCGACACGTGCTCGCGAAACAACGTCACCGCGAGGAGGATCGTGAAGACCGCCTCGAGGTTGAGCAGGAGCGAGCCTGCCGTCGCCGACACCCGCGCGAGCCCCGCCAGCATCGCCACCGGGCCGAGCACGCCGCCGAGGATCGCGATCGCCGCCAGCGCGGGCACGTCCGCGCGCCGCAGCGGCGCCTCGCTCGCGCGCGGGATCACCCCGCGGGCCAGCGACAGCGCCGCGCCCGCGCCCAGATACAGGAGCGACGCGAGGAGAAGCGGGCCGGTGCCGGGGAGGAGCTTCTTGGCGAGCGGCGCGCTGAGCCCGAACAGCGCGGCGGCCGCGATGCCCGCCGCCGCGCCGCGCACCGCGTCGCGGGTCATTTCTCCGCCTGGCGTCCGCCCGGCGCGTCCTTTTCCGCCTTCTTGGCGGCCGGCGCGTCGTCGGCCTCGACGAACGCGCCGTAGAGCGCGCCGACGGCGCCGCCGAAGACGTACGTCCACGACGTCAACGGCCGCGCCTCACCCGCCAGCGCCAGCACCGGGTCGCCGACGGCGAACCGCGCGATCGCGTAGAGCCCGATGCCCACGCCGACCCCCACGAGCCCCTTCAGCACGCTCGTCCACACCGTGCCCTCTCGGTCGGCGGCGTGCGACCACACCGGCCGTCCCACGAGGAGCCCGACCAGGAAGCCGATCGCCCCGTACACGAAGTATCCCCAGCCGCCGCCGAGGCCGAGGTGGAATGCGCCGAAACCCACCCCCGCGCCCACGACGGCACCCTTCACAAGGCCGAGCAGAGCACGAACCATATTCTAATGTTGCGTTGGACGGTCGCCGCGCGCAACGAGGTTCCCACCCGCGTCGCGGCTGACGACGAAGCTCGTCTCGCGCGAGGCGCGGAGCTCCAGCCTGAGCAGCCGGCCCGCGTCGTCGAGCTCGAGCACATACTTCTGCCCGGCCTTGATCTCCTTCTTGAAATCCATGACCGGACCGAGCGCCCGCAGCGCCGCGTCGCTGTCCTCGGGCCGCAGCTTCTCGCGGCGGAGCACGCTCCCCAGCCCCTCGCCGTCGCGGACCTTGCCCGTGACCGTGCGCTTTTGCGCGGGGGCGGGGGCGGGCGGGGGCGCCGGAATCGCGGCGCCCGTCTCGGCCGCCGCCTCGCGGGCCGCGTCGCGGACTTTCTTCAGGTTCCCTGAGCCGAAGAACAGCACGTACACGTTCACCCCGACGAGCACCAGCAGCACCAGCCCCAGCCGCAGGGTCCCGGAGCCGCGCGCGCGTTTCCCTCGCCGAGCCCGTCGTCGATGCGCCATCGATCGCCGACCACTAGCACGCCGGCGACGTGGTGGGCAAAATCTCAGCGGGCGCGCGACAGCATCTCGTCGGCATGCGCGCGCGTCTTGGACGTGATGCTCACCCCGCCGAGCATCCGCGCGATCTCCTCCCGCCGCTCCGTCGCCTGGAGGCGCGACACCCGCGTCTCCGTCCGGCCGTTCTTCTCGTACTTCTCCACCCGGAACTGCGTATCGGCCAACGCCGCGATCTGCGGCAGATGGGTGACGCACAGGACCTGGCGCGACTCCGCCACGCGGCGGATCTGCCGTCCCACCACCTCCGCCGCCCCGCCGCCGACCCCGGCGTCGACCTCGTCGAAGACATAGGTCGCGACCGGGTCGGCGCGGCGCAGGGACAGCTTCAGGGCCAGCATGATGCGCGACAGCTCGCCCCCCGACGCCACCCGCGCCAGCGGCCGCGGGGGCTCGCCGCGGTTGGCGCGCAGCATCAGCTCGACGCGGTCCCACCCGTCCGGCCCGAGGCGATCCGGCGACGGCTCGACGACGACCTCGACCTTCGCGCCGGCGAGGCCGAGCTCGGCCAGCGCCTCCCCCGCGGCCTTTTCCAGGCGTCTCCCGGCCCTGCGGCGGGCATCGGTGAGCTGGGCCGCCGCCTTCTCCGCTTCGCCGCGTGCCGCCGCGAGCTCCGTCTCGATCTCCGCCGACCGCGCCTCCGCCTGGGCCAGCCCCTCGAGCTCGGCGCGCAGCGCCTCGCCCCGCTGGAGGATGTCCGCCGCGGTCGGCCCGTGCTTGCGGCCGAGCCGACCGAGGAGGTGCATCCGCTCTTCGATCTCGGCGAGGCGCTCCGGATCGTCGGCGACGCCCTCGGCGTAGCGGCGCAACGCGACCGCCGCGTCCTCGAGAAGGACGCGCGCCTCCCCGATCTTGTGCACCTCGCCGCCGAGCCGGCCGTCGATCGCCGCCGCCGCCTCGAGCTCGCGGAGCGCGGCGCCGAGGACGTCCACCACGGCGCCCTCCGCCGAGTAGAGCGCCTCCTCCCCCCGCCGCGCCGCCGCCCCGAGCTTCCCGGCGAAGCGCAGCCGCTCGCGCTCCGCCGCGAGCTCGGCGTCCTCGCCCGCGCGGAGCTTCGCCGCGTCGATCTCGTCGATCTGGAAGCGGAGGAAGTCATCCCTCTCCGCGCGGGTGCGCGCCGCCTCCGCTCCCTCGGCCAACGCATGGGAAAGCCTACGGATCTTGGCGTAGAGGGCGTCCGTGCGCCCCGACATCCCCGGGTCCACCCCGAACGCGTCAAGGATGCCGCGGTGGCGCCCGACGTCGACGAGGCCCTGATGCTCGTGCTGCCCCGCCAGGTCCACCAGCACCTCGCCGAGGCTGGCGAGCGCCGCCGCGGTCGTGAGGCCGCCGTTCACGTGGACGCGCGACCGGCCTCCGCGCGAGATGACCCGTCGCACGACGACCTCCTCGACGACGGGGAGCCCCGCGGCCTCGAGGCGCGCCGCGACCTCGGCCGCGAGATCGTCGGGCGGCTCGAACGCCGCCTCGACCACCGCCTCGTCGGCGCCGGCGCGCGGAATGTCCGATCGGGCGCGCCCGCCGCGGAGGAGCGCCACCGCGTCGACGACGAGCGACTTGCCCGCCCCCGTCTCGCCGGTGAGCACGTTGAACCCCGGCGCGAAGTCGATCGCGACGTCGGAGAGGATCGCGAAGTTGGTGATGCGGAGGTGGCGGAGCATCACGCTCCCCAGCCGAGCTTTTCGCGCAGGATCTCGAAGTAGGTCTTGTCCGATCGATAGAGGACGAGCGGGTCGCCCATCGTGACCTCGACGCGATCGAGCAACGGGAACCCCTCCTGGCCGTCGACCGTCACCATCACGCTGTGCGCCGGATCGACCAGGCGCACCTCGACCCGCGAGGTCGCGGGCACGACCAGCGGGCGGTTCGACAGGGTATGCGGGCAGATCGGCGTGACCACCATCGCAGCCTGGCCGGGGGCGACGATCGGCCCGCCCGCCGCGAGGTTGTAGGCGGTCGAGCCCGTCGGTGTGGACAGGATGAGGCCGTCGGCCCGGTACTGGGTGAGCTTGCGGCCGTCGAGCGTGGCGTCGAGCTCGACCAGACGCGCGATCGAGCCCTGCGAGATCACGACGTCGTTCAGCGCGAGCCGCTCGATCGTCTGGCCGTCGCGGTGCATCCGCATCGCCAGGCGCATGCGGTTCTCGGTGGCCAGGCGCCCGTCGAGCGCCGCCTCGAGCGCGTCGCGCGCGTCCCCCGGCGAGAACGGGGCGAGGAACCCGAGCCGTCCGAGGTTCACCCCCAGGACCGGCACCGGCCGGCCGCGCAGGAGGCCCACGCCGTGGAGCAGCGTCCCGTCGCCGCCAAGGACCACGAGGAGATCGATCGCCGCGGCGAGCTCGGCCTCAGGCACGACCGTGGCGTCGGGCACCACCTCGGCGTGCGGCGGAACGAAGATCGAGTGCCCCCGGGCGTTGAGCCAGGGGACGAGCGCCCGGGCGATGGCCACCGCCTCCGGCTTCTCGCGCTTGAGGACCATGCCCACGCGGCTCACGCCCTGGGCATAGCACGGCCATGTGACAGCACGGCCATCCTATGAAAAGCCTTGACATCCCCCCAGCCTTCCAGTAGAAATCCCGAGCTTCGCAGGCAGACCCATGCTCAAAACCGTACAGCTCAAGAAGGCCGAAGCCGACGAAGGCCGCAAGTGGTGGGTGGTGGACGTCTCCGGTCAGACGCTCGGCCGCGCGGCGACCAAGATCGCCCACGTCCTCCGTGGGAAGCACAAGCCGACCTACACGCCCCACGTGGATTGCGGCGACTTCGTCATCGTCGTCAACGCGGACAAGGTCGCGCTGTCCGGCAACAAGTGGACGGACAAGCTCTATTACGACCACACGCTGTACCCGGGCGGCATCATCAAGACCCCCGCGGAGAAGCTGCGCGCCAAGCACCCCGAGGATCTGATCAAGCGCGCGGTGTGGGGGATGCTGCCCAAGGGGCCGCTCGGCCGCCGCATCTACAAGAAGCTCAAGGTCTACGCCTCGCCCAACCATGATCACGGGGCGCAGAAGCCCGAGGCGTTGACGATCTAGGAGACCCATGGCGGAACCAGAGAAACGGGACCAGGCGTATTACTCGACGGGGCGGCGCAAGACGGCCATTGCCCGCGTGTGGCTCACCCCGGGGACGGGGACGATCCTCGTCAACCGGCGCGACATCGACAATTACTTCGGGCGCGCGACCTCCAAGATGGTGCTGCGCCAGCCGCTCGAGGCGACCGAGACCGTCGGGCGGTACGACATCCACTGCAACGTCTGCGGCGGCGGGCTCCAGGGCCAGGCGGAGGCGATCCGCCACGGCATCACCCGCGCGCTCATGCGGGTGAACCCCGCGTTCCGCCCCGTCTTGAAGAAGGCCGGCTACGTCACGCGCGACCCGCGCAAGAAGGAACGCAAGAAGTACGGCCAGCGCGGCGCCCGCGCGCGGTTCCAGTTCTCCAAACGGTAGCGTCACGGGACTTCTGCTCCCCACCGACACGATCGACGGCGCCAACCCGCACACGCCCATCGACAGCTGCGGGCCGCTTTGACGCTATCATCGGGCGTGCGCTTCTCGCGGCGGCTGCCCGTCGATCGGCCCAATCGCCTGGCGCGGCTCCTCGCCGAGCGGCCGCCGGCGCTGGACCTCACGGTGTCGAACCCCACCGTCGCGGGGTTCCGCTACCCGTCCGAGCTATGGGCCGCGCTGGCCGACCCGGCGGCGGCGACCTACGCGCCGTCGCCCCGCGGCCTCCCCGCCGCGCGCGCGGCGGTGGCGGCGCACGTCGGCGTGCCCGCCGAGTCGATCGTCCTTACCGCGTCGACCAGCGAGGCCTACGCCTGGCTCGCCAAGCTCCTGTGCGACCCGGGCGACGCGGTGCTCTGCCCCGAGCCGAGCTATCCCCTGTTCGAGCACCTCCTCGCGCTCGAGGGCGTCCGGCCCCTCCCCTACCCGCTCGCCTACGACGGCGAGTGGCACATCGACTTCGCGGCGCTCGGCGGGGACGCGCGGGCGATCATCGTCGTGTCCCCCGGCAACCCCCACGGCGCGTATCTCAAACGCGCCGAGTGGGAGCGCCTGGGCGACCTCGGCCTGCCGGTCGTGTGCGACGAGGTCTTCGCCGACTACCCCATCCTCGGCGCGCGCGACGCGATGGTGCCGGCGGCGCGCCCGGACGCGCGCGCGCTCACGTTCAGCCTGGGCGGGCTGTCCAAGTCGTGCGGCCTGCCGCAGGTGAAGCTCGGCTGGATCGCCGCGGCCGGCCCCGGCGCGGACGAGGCGCTCGCGCGGCTCGAGCACATCGCCGACACGTACCTGTCCGTGTCGGCGCCGACGATGGCGGCGGCGCCTCGGCTCCTCGAGATCGGCGCGGCGGTGCGCGACCAGATCCGCGCCCGCGTGCGCGCGAACCACGATCTCCTCGCCGGCCGCGTCGTCGGCACGGCCGCGACCCTCCTCCGCGCCGAGGGCGGATGGTCGGCGGTCCTGCGCGTCCCCGGCACGCGCAGCGACGAGGAGCTGGCGCTGGCGCTCCTGGGCGAACGGGGCGTCCTCGTCCACCCGGGCTATTTCTTCGACCTGCGCGGGGGCACGTTTCTGGTGGTGAGCCTGCTCACGCCGCCGGAGACGTTTGCCGCGGGCATCGACGCTATACTTGGCGCGTGAAGCAGACCGTGGCCGTCGTCGGCGCATCCGGCTACACCGGCGCCGAGCTCCTGCGCATCCTCCTCGAGCATCCCGCCGTGGAGATCGCGGGCCTCTACGCCAAGGCGAGCGCCGGGCAGCCGCTGGCGCGCGTCTTCCCCCAGTTCGCGGGGCGGCTCGACCGCACACTCGAGCCGCTCGACGTCGACGCGGCCGCGCGCGCCGGCTTCGTGTTCTCGGCGCTCCCCCACGGCGAGAGCGCGCCCGTCGTGGAAGGTCTGCTCGAGCGGGGGGCGACCGTCCTCGACCTGTCTGCCGACTTCCGCCTCCGCGATCCGGCCGAGCACGCCGCGTGGTACGGCCACGGCGCCCCCGACGCGGTGCGCGCCCGCGCCGTCTACGGGCTGCCCGAGCTGCGGCGCGCCCAGCTCGCGGGGGCGCGCCTGGTCGCCGTCCCCGGCTGCTACCCCACGGCGGCCATCCTCGCCGCGGCGCCGCTCGTGCGCGCGCGCCTCGTCGAGCCGGAGCTCATCGTCGACGCCAAGAGCGGCGTGTCCGGCGCCGGCCGGGGCGTCTCGCTCGGCACCCACTTCTCCGAGATCGGCGAGGGGATCCGCGCCTACAAGGTTGCCGGCGCCCACCGCCACACGCCGGAGATGGAGCAGGAGCTCGGCGCGCGCGTCCTGTTCACGCCGCACCTGGTGCCGATGGCGCGCGGCATCCTGGCGTCCGTCTACGCCGCGCCGACCGACCCGGAGCGCCCGGCCTCCGCCTACCGCGAGGCGATGATCGCCGCCTACGCGGGCGAGCCGTTCGTCACGGTCCTCCCCGAGGGCGCGCTCCCCGACACGAGCCACGTGCGCGGCTCGAACCGCGCCCACGCGAACGTGTTCTGGGACGCGCGCACGCGACGGGTCCTGGCAATGGCGGCGATCGACAACCTGGTGAAGGGCGCGGCCGGCCAGGCGGTGCAGTGCTTGAACGTGCTCCTCGGTCTGCCGGAGACGACGGGCCTCGGCGGCGTCGGCCTGTTTCCTTGAGATCCATCCTCGCCAAGCTCCTCCTCGCCTTCCTCGCCCCCACGCTCGTGCTGTTCGGCCTGTTCGGCTTCCTGTCGCTCGAGGCGACGCGGCGCAGCCTCGACGACGAGCTGGGGCGGCGCCTGACCGCGCTCGCCGCCGCCGCGGCGACGCACGTGCGGGCGCAGTACCTCCTCGACCTCAAGCCGGGCGAACCGCCGGCGCCCGCCTACCTGTACACGCGCCAGGAGCTGCGCGCGTTCGCCGCCGCCGCCGGCCTGGGGCGGATCGTCGCCTTTCGTCCCGATCTCACGTCGCTGTGCGACACGCAGGACGACGTGCCGGTCGGCCGCGCCTACAACGAGCTCGAGCTCGACCGCCACGAGCTCGCGGGCGTGCTCCGCGGCGAGCCGGCCGCCTCGGTCTCGTTCCGCGGCACCGATGGGCGCTGGTACAAGGCGGGCTATGCGCCGCTGCGCGACAAGAACGGCGACGTCGTCGCCGGCCTGCGCGTCGAGGCGCCGGCCGGTTACTTCGACGCGCTGGCGGCGCTGCGCGCCCAGCTCGTCGGCTACGGCGTCGCGCTCGCCGCGGCGGTCGTGCTGGCGTCGGTGGCCGTGGCGGCCCTGCTCACGCGCCCGCTGCGCCGCCTGGCCGGCGCCGCGGCGCGCATCGGCCGGGGCGACCTGGTCGCGCCGGTCGCCGCCCGCGGCAGCGACGAGATCGCCGTCCTCGGCCGCACCCTCGAGGAGATGCGCGCGGCCCTGCACGCGCGCGACGAGCGCCAGGCCATGATGCTCTCCGGGATCGCCCACGAGGTGCGGAATCCGCTGGGCGGGATCGAGCTCTACGCCGGCATCCTGCGCGACGAGCTCGCCGGCGACGAGGACAAGCGCGCGCACGTGGCGCGGATCGAGCGCGAGCTCGGGCACCTCAGCCGCGTGGTGGCGGAGTTCCTGGAGTACGCGCGCCGCCCGCCGCTCGAGCTCGCCCCCGTCGAGCTGCGGCCGCTCCTCGACGAGGTCGCCGAGCTCGCGCGCGCCGGCGGCGTCACCGTCGAGACGCGCGGCGACGGCCGGGCGCGCGCCGACCGCGGCCAGCTACGCCGGGCGCTGCTCAACCTGGCGCGGAACGCGGTGCAGGCGACGCCGGCCGGAGGCACGGTGACGCTCGCCGCGGGGCGCGCCGGCGAGCGCGCGCGCGTCGATGTCGTCGACGCCGGCCCGGGCATCGCCGACGCCGACCGGGACAAGATCTTCGCGCCGTTCTTCACCACCAAGGACAAGGGCGTCGGCCTGGGCCTCGCGTTCGTGCGCGACATCGTGGCCGAGCATGGCGGTACACTGGAGGTGGCGACCGAGGCGGGTCGCGGGACGACGTTCACCGTGTGGCTCCCATGGGCGTGATCCTCATCATCGACGACAACGACACCATCCGCGACGGCCTCGCCCACACCATCCGCAAGATGGGCCACACCGCGCTCGCCGCCAAGGGGGGCGGCGCCGGCCTGGCGCTGTTCCGCGAGCGCGGCGACGTCGACTTCGTCGTCACCGACCTCAAGATGGAGGGGATGGACGGCGTCGAGCTGCTGCGCCAGGTGACGGCGCTCGATCCCGACGCGGTGACGATGATCATCACCGCCTACGGCACGGTCGAGACCGCGGTCGAGGCGATGAAGCTCGGCGCGTTCGACTTCCTGACCAAGCCGTTCGCGCCCGAGGTCGTCCGCCTCAAGGTCGAGCGCGCGCTGGAGCTCAGGGCCACGCGGCGCGCGCGCGCCCGCATGGAGGCGGTGAGCGAGTACCTGCGCGCGGAGCACGAGCGCGCCTACGGGCAGCTCGTCGGCGACTCGCCGGCGATGCGCCGCGTGTTCGCCACGCTCGACAAGGTGGCGGCCACCGACTCCGCCGTGCTCATCACCGGCGAGAGCGGCACGGGCAAGGAGCTGGTGGCGCGGGCGATCCACGCCCGCTCGCGCCGCGCGGCCGGGCCGTTCATCAAGGTGAACTGCGGGGCGCTCCCCGACACGCTCCTCGAGAGCGAGCTCTTCGGCCACGAGCGCGGCGCGTTCACCGGCGCGGTCAAACGCAAGCTCGGGCGCTTCGAGCTGGCCGACGGGGGGACGCTGTTCCTCGACGAGGTCGGCGACGTCACCCCGGCGATGCAGCTCAAGCTCCTGCGCGTGCTGCAGGAGAAGGAGCTCGAGCGCGTGGGCGGCGAGCAGACGCTCAAGGTCGACGTGCGCGTGGTCTCGGCGACGCACCATGACCTCAAGGAGGCGGTCGGCCGCGGCCAGTTCCGCGAGGATCTCTTCTATCGCCTGCACGTCGTGCCGATCGGGCTGCCGCCGCTGCGCGACCGGCGCGAGGACATCCCGCTCCTCGCGGCCCACTTCCTCGCCAAGCTGGCGCCGCGCGTGGCGCGGCCCGGGCCCTGGTCGGTGGCCGACGATGCGCTCGGGCGCCTCCTCGCCTACACCTGGCCGGGGAACGTGCGCGAGCTCGAGAACGTGCTGGAGCAGGCGATGGTGCTCGCCGACGGGCCGCGCGTCACGCTCGCGTCGCTCCCCGCGTCGCTGGCGGGCGCGAGCGGCGACAAGCTGGACCTGCCGGCCGGCGAGCTTCCCCTACCCGACATCCTTGAAGAGCTGGAGAAGCAGCTCATCAAGAAGGCCTACGACAAGGCGGGGAAGGTCAAGACCGAGACCGCGCGCCTCCTCGGGATCAAGCCCGGCGCGCTCTACTACAAGCTCGAGAAATACCGGATCGGATGACGGATTTCTGAGGATCGGAAGCGTGATTTCAGTCACTTACCGCGGGCACGCGGGCTGCACGGAGGTGGGCGTGGTGCGCCGCGCCCTCGTCCTCGTCGCGTTCCTTTCGCTCGGCGCCGCCCCCGCGGCGGCCGACGAGCTCGGCGACCTGCGCCAGGCGGTCGCCCGCCTGGGGCGGGCCGCGACGGTCGTCGAGGCGGACCGCGCGGCGCTCGCGCGCGCCTACGCCGAGCGCACCGACGAGATCGCCGCCCTCAAGGCGCGGGCGTCGTCGTTCGGGCGCGACCGCAAGCTGCAGTCGCTCCTGGCGGAGTCGCGCGACATGGCGCTCGCGCTCGATCGCAAGGACGCGCTGCTCGCGCGCGCGGCGGCGGAGCTCATGGCGGCGCGGCGGGCGCTGGTCGCCGCGCTCGATCGCGAGCTCGCGGCGGCGCGCGGCCCGCGCGAGGCGCTGGAGAAGGAGCGCGCGGAGGTGGCGGCGCGGATGGGCGAGGCGCGCCGGTTGAAGATCCCCGACGAGACCATCGCCCCCGACGATGACGCGGAGGACCTATCCTACAAGGCGGGGGCGCTGGCGCAGGCCGAGGGGGAGCTGCGCGCGGAGCAGGTCCAGCTCGTCCGTCGCGCCGCCGAGTACCGCCGCCAGGCGCGCCTGGTGAAGAGCCGCGCGCGCGCCGACGAGCAGGACGTGCTCGACGACAGCGAGCCGCGCCGTGCCGCGCCCACGGGCCCGGCGAAAGACACGTCCACGCCGCAGCCGACCACGCCGATCGACGGTCCCCCGGGCCAGGTCAACCCTGGCACCGAACGGGTGGCGGCGCCGCCGGTGGACCCGTCGGTGGTCCTGTCCGACGTGGTCGACGCCGGGACGCTCGACGAGCTGCGGCGCGCCGAGCGCACCGGCGAGCCGGCGGCGCGAGCCAAGGCCGCGGAGCGCGCGGCGCAGGCGCTCGGCGAGCGCGCCGACGCGTTGCGCCGCCGTCGCGCGGAGATGGAGCGGCGCGCGCGCGCCCTGCGCGGCGAAGCTCCGTGACGATCGCGCGGCTCGTCGCGGCGATGGCGCTGGCCGGAGGCGTCGCCCGCGCCGACGGCTGGAAGGTCCAGCTCGAGGCGGGCGCGGGCGGCGACACCAACGTCCATCGCGAGAGCGGCGGCTCGCCGACCGGCGCGCTCGACGCGGCCGCGGGCGGCCGCTTCTCCGCCTCCGGACGCGTCGCCGAGGCGGTGCGCCTGGCGGCCTCGGCCCTGGCGCTCGGGCGCGGCTACGCCGGCGCCGACGCGTCGGGGGAGAACGTGTTCGTCCTGGCCGCCGACGCGCGCGCGGACTTCCTGCTCGGCGACGCGGTGCCCGGGGTGCGCGCCTCGTACTACGATGCGTTCGCGGCGCAGAGCGACCTCACCAGCCTCGACTTCCGCGCCGGCGAGGCGGCCGGGGCGCTGGCGCTGCGCGACGGCGATCACCGCGTCGAGGCGTTCGCCGGCTGGCGCTTCTATCGCTTCAAGCCCAACGCGGCGTTCGACTTCGACGGCGAGCGCGCCGGCGTCCGCTACGCGTTCGCGCCCGCCGGCGACGGCGACGCGTGGGCGCTGCGCGCCGGCTACGGCATCAACCGCCGCGCCTACTCCGCCCCGGCGATCGCGAACCTGTGTCCCTCCGGCGCGCCGGTGGCGCCGAGCTGCCTCGTCCCGACCGGGCGCGACCGCGTCGACCTGTTTCACGACGCCGCTGTCGAGGTGACGTGGACCGGCGCGATCCTCGCGTCCGCGCGCTACCAGCTCATGGTCAACGACTCGTCGAGCTTCGCCCAGTCGCTCCTGCGCCACCGCGTCGAGCTCGCGGCGACGCTCGACACGTGGCTCGAGCTCGTGGTCACGGTGAAACTGCTCCTCCAGTGGAGCCGCTACCCCGACGGCCTGCTCCTCGGCGGCGACCTCGGCACGTTCACCACCATCGAGGACGAGACGCGCAACGCGCTCATCGTCCACGTCACGCGCGAGATCGCCGACGGCTGGATGGCGGAGGCGCGGTACGCGTACTATGCGAGCCCGTTCGCGCCCGGCGTCGCGAGCTATACGCGGCACGTGTTGTATGTCGGCGCGGTCGTGACGTTTGGTGGGCCGTAGGAACAGAACAGAGAACAGAGAATGGGAATGGGAACAGAGAACGGAATTCCGAATTCCGTTCGAATTCCCGTTCTCTGTTCTCTGTTCTCTGTTCTCTGTTGTTCTTTTACATCTCTGGGCCGTGCCCGTGCCCACCCGCGGCGGACGCTTCCTTCTTCGGCTTCTCCGCCACGAGCGCCTCGGTGGTGAGGAGGAGCGCGGCGACCGACGACGCGTTCTGCAGCGCCGTGCGCACGACCTTGGTCGGATCGATCACGCCCGAGCCCACCAGGTCCTCGTAGCTCGACGTCTGCGCGTTCCAGCCGAACGCGCCCTTGCCGTTCTTCACCTTGTCGAGGACGATCGAGCCCTCGACGCCGGCGTTCTCGGCGATCTGGCGCAGCGGCTCTTCGATCGCGCGCCGGACGATGGCCACGCCGAACTTCTGGTCGTCCTGGACGTCGAGCGACTCCAGCGCCGACAGCGAGCGGATGAGCGCGACGCCGCCGCCGGGGACGATGCCCTCCTCCACCGCCGCGCGCGTCGCGTGGAGCGCGTCCTCGACGCGCGCCTTCTTCTCCTTCATCTCGACCTCGGTGGCCGCGCCGACCTTGATCACGGCGACGCCGCCGACGAGCTTGGCCAGCCGCTCCTGCAGCTTCTCGCGGTCGTAGTCGGACGTCGTGTCCTCGATCTGGGTGCGGATCTGCTTCACCCGCGCGTCGATGTCCGCCTTCTTGCCGGCGCCGTCGACGACGGTGGTGTGGTCCTTGTCGACGCGGATGCGCTTGGCCTTGCCCAGGTCCTTGACCGACATATTCTCGAGCTTGAGGCCGAGGTCCTCCATGATCGCCTGGCCGCCGGTGAGGACCGCGAGGTCCTTCAGCATCTCCTTGCGGCGGTCGCCGAACCCCGGCGCCTTGACCGCGGCGACCTGCAGCGTGCCGCGCAGCTTGTTGACGACCAGCGTGGCGAGCGCCTCGCCGTCGACGTCCTCCGCCACGATGAGGAGCGGCCTGCCCTGCCGCGCGATCTGCTCGAGCAGCGGGAGGAGCTCCTTCATGTTCGAGATCTTCTTCTCGTGGATGAGGATGAGAGCGTCCTCCAGCACCGCCTCCATCCGCTCGGAGTCGGTCACGAAGTACGGCGACAGGTAGCCGCGGTCGAACTGCATGCCCTCGACCACCTCGAGCGTCGACTCCATCGACTTGGCTTCCTCGACGGTGATCACGCCCTCCTTGCCCACCTTCTCCATCGCCTCGGCGATCATGGTTCCGATCGACGTGTCGCCGTTGGCCGAGATCGTCCCGACCTGGGCGATCTCCTTGTGGTTCTTGGTCGGCTTGGACAGCTTCTTGAGGTTGTCGACGACGGCCGAGACGGCGGCCTCGATCCCGCGCTTGAGGTCCATCGGGTTGTGCCCGGCGGCGACCATCTTGGTGCCCTCGCGGAAGATCGCCTGCGCAAGGACCGTGGCGGTGGTGGTGCCGTCGCCGGCGACGTCGGAGGTCTTGGACGCGACCTCCTTCACCATCTGCGCGCCCATGTTCTCGAACTTGTTCTCGAGCTCGATCTCCTTGGCAACCGTCACGCCGTCCTTGGTCACCGTGGGCGAGCCCCACGACTTCTCGATGACGACGTTGCGACCGCGCGGCCCGAGCGTAACCTTGACCGCATCGGCGAGCGCGTTCACGCCGCGCAGGATCTCCGCCCGCGCCCTCTCCTCGAACAGAATCTCTTTGGCAGCCATGTCGTTCTACCCCTCACTTCTGGATGATGCCGAGGACCTCGTCCTCGCGCAGGATCAGGTGCTCCACACCGTCGATCTTGATGTCGGTGCCCGAGTACTTGCCGAAAAGGATCCGATCACCCTTCTTGACCTCGAGCGGACGGACCTTGCCGCCCTCGTGGACCTTGCCGGAGCCGACGGCGATGACCTCGCCCTCGATCGGCTTCTCCTTGGCGGTGTCGGGGATGATGATCCCCCCTTTGGTCTTGTCTTCTTCCTCGACGCGTCGGACGAGGAGGCGATCCTGCAGCGGACGAACCTTCATGCCGTTTCTCCTTGGCTTACGAACTGGTTGAGCGATTTTGTTGGCACTCATCAAGGACGAGTGCTGATGGGGCGCATCGTAATCCGCTTCGGGACGCGCGCAAGGCCCAATCGTCCACGATGACGGGCAGTTCGATCAGGTAGGCCGCGCACCTACCTTTTTGGTGGCCACCCGAAAAGCCACCTCTCGCGCGGCCTTTTAACCTATTGGAAATAATAGAAGACTGGATTCTCCCGCGGATTGGTCGAGACTTGATACATGGACCTGCACCACACCGTCCACGAGTTCTTTCATGGCGCGGTGACGGATGCGCTCCGGGCCCAGGACGTGCGCGCGACCGAGCCGACCGAGTTCTATCTGGTGAATCTGCTTAGTGAATTCACCGCCACCCAAGTCAGCGAGGAGCCCCTGGCGCTCAAGCTCGCCCGCGTGCAGGAGACGCCCGCGACCGACGGAAAAGTGAAGGGTCTCAAGGAGATCGGGGATCAATCGCTGGTGGTGAGCGGGCTCTTCACCGACAGCATCGCCCGCAAGCTCATCGACGTGAACTACTACATCGCGATGGGGGCGAGCGCCTACGAGCGTCTCGCGGGCCTGGTCGCGGCCTCACGGGGGTCCGCCGCCGTGTTCTTCCGCGGCGTCTACGAGGAGCTGGCGGGCAACTTCGCCCGCTTCGTCGAGGTGCTGCAGGAGATCCGGCGCAACTGCAACTTGGTCGGCGGGACGAACCTGCTTCGCATGTACGAGGCCTACGCGAAATCCGGCGGCGAGTGGCTCGCGCGCCGCTTGCGCGAGGCCGGTCTCATCCTTCCCCACCGGCCCAGCGGTCCGGCCAACTGATGCTGGACGACGTCCAGCGCGGGCTGGAGACGCTCTATCGCATCCGCACCGACCTCGACGTGCGCGACTTCGTCATCGACGCGGAGACGCGCGACGCGATCGGCGTTCCGCGCGCCGCGCGCGAGCAGCTCCTCGTGTCCGAGGCGGACGGCGATCTGCACCTGGCGTTGTTCGTCGACGATCGGGCTCTGGCCAACCTCGCCGTCCACGATCCTCGCCGTCGTCTCGACGGCCGGAACCTGGGCGACTTCCTCCTCACCGTCGAGGGCGTGAGCCACTTCGTCTACGTGGCCTGGCGGGCGCAGCGCAAGCGCCCGGTGTCGGCGCTGGAGCTCGAGCTCCAGGCGGAGATCGACAAGTACGTCACGTGCCTGCTCATGCTCCTGCCCCACGGCGGCGACGCGCGCCTGGTGGCGCGCCTGTTCGACGACTGGGCCCTCGCGCCCGGGATGGACGACGAGGAGAGGGAGCGCTACCTCGTCGCCAACTCCAACGCGCGCGCCTACGCGGCGTCGATCGAGGCGCGCTACGTGTCGCGCGGCGACGTGCCCGCCATGCTCGCCGAGCTGCGGCATTTCTACCGGCTCGGCGTCGCGGACAAGCTGTCGACGATCGCGAGGGCTGCCTAGAGCGCCCGCGCCGTCGCCTCGATGATCTCCGTCCGGTCGATGAAGTCGTCGGACGCCAGCGCGGCGAGGCGCGCGCGGACGCGCGCGACGAGCTCGGCCCGCGCGTCGGCGGCGACGGAGTCGAGCCACGGTTTCATCAGCGCCAGGCGAAGGTGGAGGAAGGTGGCCGGGTCGTGCGGGTGGTCGAAGCGCTCGAGCGTCGTGCGCACGTCGGTGAAACCGGCGCGCTCGAGCTCGGCGCGAAGGGCCGCCGGCTCCAGCGTCTCCGCCGCCCAGCGCGGGTGGGGCGCCCCGAGCGCGCGGATCTCGCCGAGCCACGCGTCGAGCGCCGGGAACGTGGGCTCGCCGTACCAGCTCGTCACGCCGAACGGGGCGCCGGGACGCAGCACGCGCCGCGCCTCGCGCAGCGCCGCGTCGGGCCGCGGCAGGAAGAAGACCGCGAACGGCATCACCGCGGCGTCGAAGCTCGCGTCGGCCAGGGCCAGGACCGCCGCGTCCATGACGGCGAGGTCGAAGCCGGACGGCGCCAGCGACAGCATCGCGCGGGCGATGTCGATGCCGACGACGTGGGCGTCCGGGGCCGCGGCCCGGATCTCCGGCAGGAGGGAACCGACGCCGGTGGCGATGTCGAGGACGCGCCGTGCCGAGGCGAGCGGGATCCGCGCGAGCAGGCGTCGCGCGTGCGGGAGGAGCACCGGCGCCCATCGGTCGGCGTAGTCGCGCGCCCCCGCGTTGAAGCGGTCGGCCTGGAATACACGGGTTGTCGACATGGGCCGTCCCCTATTCCGTCCAGTGGACCAGCGCGTGCGCGGAGCCGCGCGCCCGCGACACCGGGATCGGCTGGAGCGTCTTTATCAGGTCGACGAAGGCGGCGGCGTTGTCGTCGAAGTCCGCCGCGCGCGTGTGGAGGTCCGCGAGGTAGAGGTAGCGCGCGTCGGTGAGCGACGCGCGCGCCACAGAGAACGGGACGCCCTGCGCCGCCTTGCCCGAGACACGCTGGACCGACCCCTCGAGGCCCGAGGGGAGGCGCAGCGGCGCGGGGCGTTGCGGCGGATCCCGCTCCACGAACACGTTCTCGTCGACGAACAGCAGCCGATCCTCGGCGTCCGGTGTGGTCGCGGCGAGCGGCCGGGCGTGGTGGACGACGATCGCGCCCGAGCGGGCGGGGAACTGCGGGTGGATCCAGCGGACGGCGTACGGACGGGGCACCGGGTGCCACCCGGGCGGCGGCGCGTACTCCACGCGGCGGCGGCGTGGCTCGCCCAGCCCGAGGAAGTAGAAGCGCGTGAGCGTGTCGACGAGGTCGCGGAACATCGGCGCGCGCGCCGCGTCGGCCGCGACCGCGTCGATCAGCGCGTAGTGATCGTCGCCGACGATCATGGCGACGATCCGCTCCACCCGCGCCCCGGAGGGAGAGCGGAGCGCCAGCGTGACCATTCCGGCGTGCTCCCCCTCGACGGTGTGCATCACCGTCACCGGCCCGACGTCGGCGGTATAGCCGGGATGGCCGGCGGCCATCAGATCCGCGAGGACCTGCCGGAACCGCACGATCGGGCGAACCTGCTGGTCGATGCGGACCATCCCGGCGTCGGTGCCTCCCGGGGGGACGAGCAGGACCCCGGTGGCGGTAGTTCGCTTGGACCAGGACGTGAGCTCGGCGAGGTTCATGGGTCCGTCGCGTCGCCGCTCGTCGCGCCCTCGGTGGGCTCGGCGGTCTCCCGGCGGTGGACCTCGAGCCCCTCCCAGAGCTGGGCCAGCGCGACGATCTCCTCGTCCTCCCAGCTCGGCTCGGCACGTCGGGCCGCGTCGAGGAACCGGGGCTCGAGGGCGTCGATCTCCTCGGGGCTGGTCGACAGCACCGCGGCGAACGCGCCGTACTCGAGGAAACGGTACAGGGCGTGGATCCGCCGGCCGAGCACCGCCCCGGTCGCGGGGTCGACCACGTCGGAGCGAAAGATCGTCACGGGCCAGCCCGCCGCGGTGACCTCGTCCGTCGCGCGCAGCAGCCGGTACTGGTCGGGGCTGGTGAGGCCCGCCAGCACGATGCGGTCCCCCCACTGTCGCAGGTCGAAAGGAAGCGGCGTGAGCGCCGTCACCAGCAGGGTGGTATGGGGGGACACCTGGTACATGCGATCGTCCTTCGACCGCTTGACCGGCCAGTCAGGGAGCACGTCGAGGACCAGGCGCACGCGGGGGATTTTACTGTTTCGGGGGGAGATTGGGGCCGCCGCGAGCGTACGATGTGTACTGGTGAGGAAGGAGTCGTTCCATGTCGAGCGGTCGTGAGCATGGAGAGGGGGAAGGCGGCGGACATTCCATCTGGGGCGAGCTGGCGCACATCGCGCATACGATCACCGAGCCGTTTCACATCGCGGAGCTGATCAACGCGGGGAGCGCGGTTCCGGGCGTGCTCAACACCGCCCGTGCGCTGGGCCAGCACAGCAGTCTTCTGCACACAGCAGAGGAGGCGGCGCATGTCGCCGGGCACGGCGGCGGCATCTTCGGCGAGCTCGGCGAGGTGCTGGGCCCGGCGGGGCAGGTCCTCGCCGGCGGCACCAGCATCCTGAAGGGCGCCAGCGCGGTCGACCATTTCCGCCGCGAAGGGGTCGAATCGCGCGAAGGGTGGAACGACGCGGGCGGCGCCGCCCTGGCCGGCGCGCACGCGATCCTGCCGTTCTTCGGGCCCTACGGCGAGGTCGCGAACCTCGCGCTCACCGGCGCGGAGCTGGGGACCGATGCGCTCGGCAAGGGCGCGGGCTGGGCGTTCGGCAAGGAGGCCGGGTTCTCCGCCGAGAGCGTCGCCGGCGGGCTCCTCCGCGGCACCATCGGCGATCAGTCGCTCGGCTGGAGGGCGGGCGGCGCGGTCGAGGATCTTCTCGGCGGCGGCACCGGCGCGCACATCGCCGGCGCGGTCACCGCCGGGCTCACCAATGCCGCCGCCCTGCCGCTCAACATCGGGATGGCCGCCGGCCGCGGCATCTGGAACGAGGGCACCGCGATCTTCGACTCCATCCGCGAGGGTCGCGGCGCGCTCGGCTCGTTCTTGCACGACATGCCGAATCCGCTCGCCGGTCCGATGAACGTGGCGCGCGACATGATGAGCGGCGACTCGATCTGGGGCGGCATGGCCCGCGCGTTCGGGGCCGGCGCACACCAGGCGGGCGGCGCCATCTCCGGACAGGAGGGTCAGGCGCCCGGCCTCATGCCCGTGATCTCCGGCGTCGGCCGCGGCATCGGGACGGCCGCGGGCGGCGTGCTCGACGCGGCCCGCACCGTCGGCGGCGACGTCGCGGGCGGCCTCGGCGGCCTGGGTCGCATGGGCGGCTCGATCGGCACCGGCATCATGGCCGGCGGCAGCGAAGCGTTCGGCGGCATCATGGCGGGTCTCCGCCAGGCCGGCGGCGCCATCTCCGGGCAAGAGGGTCAGGCTCCCGGACTCATGCCGGTGCTCTCCGGTATCGGGGGCGGCGTCATGACCGGCCTCCGGGGCATCGGCTCCGGCATCGGCACCGGCATCAGCACGATCGGGCACGAGATCGCCGGCGGCGCGAGCGACGTCGTCCACGCCGGCGCCAATCTCGCCAGCCACCTCGGGATTACCCAGGCGGTGACCGGCATCGGGCAGCGCGCCGGCTCGGCGATCGGCCACGGCGTCGACGCCGTCAGCGGCGGCGCGCGGCAGGCCGCCGGCGGCATCATGGGCGGTCTGTCGAGCGCGTGGGGCGGGATCTCCGGCGGCGCCCACTCGGCGTGGGACGCGATCACCGGTCACGGCGAGGGCCAGCGCGCCGGCATCATGCCCGTCGTGTCGGGCATCGGCGGCGGCATCAGCCAGGCCGTGAGCGGGATCGGCAGCGGCATCAGCAGCGCGGCGAGCGGCGTCGTCAGCGGCGTCGGCAGCGCCGTCTCCGGCGGGCTCCGCGCGGCCGGCGAGCTTCTGACCTCCTGGTAACGACTACCCCGACAGCCTCCGGTACGCCGCGGCCGGCCTCGGCAGCGCGCGCACCATCGCCGCGTAGCGCGCCTGCCGCGCCAGCGCCTCGCCGGGGTCGCGAACCACGCGGCGGAGCGTGCCGACCAGCGCGTCCTCGTCGAGGAGCTCGCACGTGGCGATCGCGTCGAGCAGCGGGTTTCCGTCGAGCGCCGGGCGCAGGAACTCGCGGAAGCCGATCGGCCACGCGTAGAACGGCGGCAAGGGCGGCACGCCCGACGCCCACGCCCGCAGCAGCGGCCCCGGTCGGGCCGCGTCGGGGGAGAGCGTGCTCACCACGCCGATCACCGGAACGCCGTCGGCGATCGCCGCGCCAACGCTCATCTGCGTGAGGTTGAGCGTGAGCAGGGCGTCGCACGCGGCGAGCAGCCGGCGGTACTGCGCCGACGCGAGCGGAGGGATCCACATGTAGCCCGGGCCGCCGCCGGGGAGCGGCGCCGGGCCCACGTGCGCGAGCGTCACGCCCGCCGCAGCGACGTATTCGGTCAGGAGCGCCGGGACCGCCGCCACGGCGGCGTGCGCCGGCGGCACGTTTTGCCACGCCGACGTGGGGAGGAGCACGATCGGTCCGTCGGCGGAAAGACCCATCTCGGCGCGGACGGCGGCGCGCTCCGCCGGCGGCGCGGGCGGGGGCAGCGCATCGTACGCGCCCGGGGCGGTGGGGCGCACGACCGGAACCGGTCGCATGGCCGGAACGTCGAGGATCGCCGCGTCGATGCGGGCCGCGCGGCCGTGCACGTCGTAGCGACGGTCCGCGTCGCGCACCTCCCACAGGTCGATGCCGACGACCGAAACGCCGGCGGGGAGGAACGCCGGGACCGGGATTCCGGAGACGTCGCAGGTGAGCGCCATCGCGGTCAGGTCGGCCAGACACAGACTGTCGCAGCGCTCCGCGCGCAGCGTATCGCGCACCACCGCGTCCAGGCAGCGCGCCGCCACGGGCGTGATGATGCCGACCTTGAAGCCGGCGCCGGCGAGCGCGGGCGCGTGCTCGCGGGGGGCCAGACACACGATCTGATCCCCTTCGCGCGCCAGGTCCTCCGCGATGCGCCGGGCGGCGACCGCCTCCCCGAGCGCCTGCCGCCCGAACGTCACGAACAGATGACGCTTCACTTGTGGAGCGGCTCGAACGCCACCACGATGTCCACGCCGGGCAGGACGTACGCGCGGACGTGCCCGTCGTTCGCGCGCAGGTAGTCCGCCATATCGAGCATGCCGTAGCCGGTCAGCGACCGACCGCCGACGGACACCGCGAAGTTGTCCCAGGTGGCGACGGGCACGACCCCCGTCACCGCGCCGTCAACGGCCTCCACGCGACCGTCCCGGATCGCCCGCGCGACGGCGGACGACGCGCCGCCCACCCAGATCATGATCGGCACGAGCGCCGCCGCCACGACGGCCGGGAACGCGAACGCGCCGATCCGCTTGGAGCGCAGGTAGAACGCCACCCCCACGACCAGCGCCAGCACCACCATCCCCACGAGCGCGAGCAGGGGAACGCGCTTGGTGAGACGCACGCCGATGTCCACGCGGCGAGCCTCGCGCGCCGACAGCGCTCCGCGGCGGTTCTGCTCGATGTCGGCGAGCTTGAGCACCTGCAGCGCGAGGTAGCGGTCGAGCGGGCTGCCCACCTCCGCCCCGGTGGGGGACGCGCGATCCTCGGCCGACACCTTGGACCGTTGCGTGAGCCACAGGTAGGCGGTGAGCGCGCCGGCGGCGACGATCATCGCCAGGGTGACGACGGCGCGCTCGTTCCCGGTCATGGGGACATACTAGCGCAGCACGCGATTGTCGATGAGGCGCGTCTTGCCGACGAACGCGGCGAGCGCCAGGAGCGCCGGGCGCGCCACGGCGTCGACGGGCTGGAGCGTGTCGGCGTCCACGAGCTCCACGTAGTCGACACGCACCCCATCGGCGATCGCGTCGCGCGCGGCGGCGACCAGGCGCGCCGCGTCGCGCTCGCCGGCGCCGAAGCGCGCCTCGGCCGCGGCGAGCGCCCGCGACAGCGACAGCGCCCGGCCGCGCTCCTCCGGCGTCAGGTAGGCGTTGCGCGAGGACATCGCCAGCCCGTCGGGCTCGCGCACGATGGGCACGCCCACGATCTCGACGCCGAGGTCGAGGTCGGCCACCATGCGGCGGATCACCGCGAGCTGCTGGTAGTCCTTCTCGCCGAACACGGCCACGTGCGGCGCGACGATGTGGAACAGCTTCGTCACGACCGTCGCCACGCCCGCGAAGTGACCGGGGCGCCGCGGGCCGCACAGCCCGTCGGTGAGCTTGTCGACGACGACGCGCGTCAGCGGCTGGCGCGGGTACATCGCCGCCGCCGACGGAACGAACGCGAGATCGACGCCGGCGGCGCGCGCCTTGTCGAGATCGCCGGCGAGGTCGCGCGGGTAGCGCGCGTAGTCTTCGTTGGGCCCGAACTGCGTCGGGTTGACGAAGATGGACAGCACGAGCACGTCGCCGCGGGCGCGCCCCGCGCGCAGGAGCGCGACGTGGCCGTCGTGGAGAAAGCCCATCGTCGGCACCAGCACGATGACGCGGCCGTCGCGCCGTAGATCTTCGGCGCGGATCCGCATGTCGCGCGGATCCTCGATGACCTGGAGGGGCATGCCTAGTGTTCCGGCTCGGGCGCGCAGCCGCCGGCGAAGGCGAGCGCGGAGACGGTGGCCGGCTTGCGCTTCTGGGCGTCGGGGGCGGCGGTGAACGATTCTTCCTCGGAGGGGAACGCGCCCGACTTGACGTCGGCCACATACTCGTCGACGGCGGTGCGGATGCGGACCGACAGGTTCTCGTAGCGGCGCACGAACTTCGGCTTGAACTCCTCGTTCATGCCTAGGAGGTCGTAGATGACCAGGACCTGGCCGTCGCACGCCGGGCCGGCGCCGATGCCGATGGTGGGGATGGCCACCGCCGCGGTGATCTGCGCCGCGAGCTCCATCGGGATCCCCTCGAGCACCAGCGCGTACGCGCCGGCCTGCGCGAGCGATTTCGCGTCGTCGATGAGGCGGCGGGCCGCGTTCTCCTCCCGCCCCTGCACCTTGAAACCGCCGAGCTGGTGGTACGACTGCGGCGTGAGCCCGATGTGGCCCATGACGGGCATGCCGACCGCGACCATCTTGGACACGAGCTCGGCGTGCTGGGCGCCGCCCTCGAGCTTGACCGCCTCGGCGCCGCCCTCCTTCATGAGGCGGCCCGCGGAGTGAAGCGCCTCGGAGATCGAGGCCTGGTACGACATGAACGGCAGATCGCCGAGGATCTGCGCGCGCCGCGTCCCCCGGGCGACGGCGCGCGTGTGGTAGATCATCTCGTCGAGCGTCACCGGCAGCGTGGTCGGATGCCCCTGCACCACCATGCCGAGCGAATCGCCGACGAGCAGGATATCCACCCCGCCGTCATCGAGGAGACGCGCGAACGTCGCGTCGTAGCAGGTGAGCATGGCGATCTTGTCGCCGGCCGCCTTCTTCTTCTGCAAGGTGTGGATGGTCACTTTGCTCGCCATTCCACCCTCCTTTCGTGGGGACGCCCGGTACCAAGCTTTTCTGGATGGTCGCCTCGCGGTCGACCTCCGCTCTCGCCGGACACAAGGTACGATATAACGTCGTTACCGAGCGGATACAACCAGTACGGTGACGCGCGTGAGCTGGCCCATGGGGGAGCGGATGCCGCGGAGGGCGGTCTCCACGCACTGGCGGGCCAGGGCCGGCGCCGGCTCGGGCCCGACGGACGTGACGATGGGCTGGCGGGGCTCCGGCGCCAGAAACACTTGCAAAGTCGACGGTTTCTTGGCCTCGGCGCGCTCTTTCTTCTTGCCGGCGACGGGCTCGAGCACGAGCGCCCCGCGAAGGGCCGCCAGGGGGGAGCCGTCGAGGCAGCGGGTGAGATCGTTCGCGCGCGCGGCAAAGGCCTTCTGCAGCACCTGCCGCTCCGCGGGGGGCGGATCGGGGTGCACCTCGATGTCGGTGGCCGCGGCGGCGGGCGACCCGAGCTCCGCCAGGTGCTCGCGCGCGCGCTTGCGCCAGACCCCGTCCGGGTCGAGATCGATGAACTTGCGGTAGAAGACGATCGCCAGGGCGCGCCGGAGCGGCTCGGTGTCGGCGGCGATCTGGTGGCCGAGGCCGACGGCGTAGTAGACGTCGCCGCCGAGCACGCCCGCGACCCACCGGTCGTTCAGACGCGCGAGCGCGCGGTCGAGGCGGAGGCCCTGCGCCATCTCGTCGCGCGCGCGGGTGACCTGCTCGTCGCGATCGAGGGCCACCGCCAGGGCGAAGCGGAACACCGGCTCCTGCGGGCGGAGCGCGACCGCGGCCGCGTCCTCCTCGATCGCCTCGTCGAGGCGGCCGAGCGCCTCGAACGCCTGGCCGATGGCCCAGTGGAGGTCGCCCGCCGAGGCGATGTCCTCCTTGGGGAGCGCGGCGCGATACAGCTCGATGGCCTCGTCGAAGCGGCCGGCCTGCGACAGGCAATCGCCGGCGGCGCGCTCGACGCTGCGCACCCCGGGCGCGTCGGGCGGAAGGTAGTCGGCGCGCAGGCGGAGGACGGTCGTCATCGCGTCGGCGCACTCGCCGAAGCGCCGGAGGTCGCGGAGGGCGATGCCCAGGCGGTAGTGGCCGTACGGCTCGCCGGGATCCACGGCGACCGCCTGCTGGAGCAGCGTCACCGCCGGGGCGAGCGCGCCCGCCTGCTGCAGCTCGGTGGCGCGCGCCACGAGCTCGCCGAAGCGGACGCGGCTGGGGTGCGCCGCCTTGGCCCAGGAGAAGCCGCGATCGGCGGGATCGTCGTCGTCGTCGACCGCGGGGGCCGCGGCCGGCGCGCCGGGGTCGGGGGGCGCCGCGGCGGCGCGCGCGGCGAGGAGGCAGGCGAGGGCGACGCTACTTGCGCGCACCGCCGGGGTCGAGGTCCTGGAGGTGCTCGCGCGCGCGATCGAGGTACCGGTTTCCCGGCGAGCGCACGAGGAAGCGGTTGTAGTTGTCGATCGCGCTGTCGCGGTTGCCCAGCACCTCCTCGGCCAGCCCCTGGTAGTAAAACACGTCGCCCTGCGGGACGAAGAACACGTCGAACTTGCGCAGGCGGCCGATGCCCTCGTAGCCGGACAGCTCGAGGGCGGTCCGCATGGCGGCGGCCGCCTTCTTCCACTGGCCGTCGCGGTCGTACGCCACGGCAAGCCCGTAGTAATGGAGCGGCTCGATGGAGTAGGCCTCGATGGCGCGGCGGTAGTAGTCGATGGCCTCGTCGAGACGGCCGAGCGCCATGAGCAGCTCGGCGGCGTTGGAGTAGGAGATCGAGCGCGAGTGCGCCGAGCGGCTCTGATCCGAGACCTCGTCGACGAGGCTGCGGAAGCGGTCGTACATCTGCAGCGCGCGCTCGAAGTACTGGTCGGCGTTGCTGCCCGCGAGGCCGCCGAGCTTCGACAGCGCGAGGCACGACTGGAACGCCAGGTCGCGCGCCTCGGGCGTGCTCGGGTCGAGCCGGAACACCGCCTCGGCGTGGCGGACGGTGGCCTCGAACCCGTCGCGGCAGGCGGCGCAGATGTCGCCCTTGCGGTCGTCTATGAAGTTGGCGGCGAAGAACGCGCGGTAGTGGACGTCCGCGTCCTCGGACAGGGCGAGCGCGCGCTCGTAGGCGGCGATGGCGTTGCGCGCCGCCGCCTGCACCATCGCGGGCGTGGGCCCCTCCCCGGCGTTGGCCATCGCCGACTGCGCCTGCAGCATGTAGCGGTCGCCCTCCGCCACGAGGGCGGCGCGCTGCCGCGTGAGCTCGCCGCGCCCCGTCCGCCTCCAGAAATCGCGCGCGCCGGCCGGCACCGCCGCGAGGCACAGGGCGAGGACGAGGGTCCAACGCACCCTTGAGAGTATGGCGCAAACCGGCTCGGCGGGCCAGACGGGGATGGCCAATGTGCGCATGCTAGCGTGGGTGTCCATGTTGCACAGGACCGCGCTCACGCGCCGCGCAAGGCGTTCGTGACCATCGAGGGCGCCGGCCACTTCGCCGTCTTCATGCACCCCGACCGGTTCCTCAAGGAGCTGCGTCGCCTGGTGGCGCCGGCGAGATGAGGCTTCACGCCGTCGAAGGGGACCTGGGCGGGCGAGGCGGTCGAGACTGCTTCGACGTCGCCGCTCTGGCGGCTGTTCCTTCGGGCGCAGCCGTTGTTGGGGATGCGATAGACTGCGCTCATGATCGCCCTGGCGTTGACCGCGGCGCTCGTCGCGGGGGCGCCAATCGCGCCGCGCCCGCTCGCCTCGCTCGAGCGCACCCGGTGTTACGGGCACTGCCCGGCGTACAAGGTCGTCGTCTACACCGACGGCACCGTCGAGTGGCACGGAACGGCCGACGTCGCGGTCGTGGGCGACCGCCAGGCCAAGCTGTCCGCGGCGAAGGTCAAGGCACTCGTGGCTGCGTTCCGCACGGCGCGGTTCTTCCAGCTCAACGACGAGGGCCGCATTCCCGATCCGGGAGAGGTCCGCGTGCACGGCTGCACCGACACGTCGCATGCCATCGTGACGTTCGCGCAGGGCGGCAAGGAGAAGACCCTCGACGACGCGCACTGCACCGACGAGCCCAACCCGCTCACGCGCCTCGAGGAAAGCATCGATCGGATCGTCGGCACGTCGGTGTGGGTCAGGGGGAAGTAGCCGGGACGGGCGCCACGACGCCACAGCGCCACGACGCATTCATCGCCCACGCCGACGCCGACGCCAACGCCAACGAAGAGACAAAAAGACCGACAGCTCCTAGGCGTAGCTTCGGCCGATCACTTCGGCGATCACCTTGATCTCGCGGCTGAGCGCGACCATCTGCTCGGGCAGGAGCGACTGGGCGCCGTCGCACAACGCCTTCTCGGGCTGGTTGTGCACCTCGATGAGCAGGCCGTCCGCGCCCGCCGCCACGGCGGCGCGCGCGACCGGCGGCACCTTGTCGCGGATGCCGGTGGCGTGGCTCGGATCGACGACGATCGGCAAATGGCTCAGCGACTTGATGACGGGGATCGCCGAGATGTCGAGCGTGTTGCGCGTCGCGCGCTCGAACGTGCGGATGCCGCGCTCGCACAGGATCACCTGGGTGTTGCCGCCGGCGAGCAGGTACTCGGCGGCGAGCAGCAGCTCCTCGATCGTCGCCGCCAGCCCGCGCTTGAGCAGGACCGGCTTGCGCACCTTGCCGAGCTCGCGCAAAAGGTCGAAGTTCTGCATGTTGCGCGCGCCGACCTGGAGGATGTCGACGTACTCCAGCATCATCGCGATCTGGCTGCGGTCCATCACCTCGGACACCACCAGCAGGCCGTTTCGCGACGCCGCCTCGTGGATGTAGCGCAGCCCCTCCTCGCCCATCCCCTGGAACGCGTAAGGGGACGTGCGCGGCTTGAACGCGCCGCCGCGCATGACCTTGGCGCCGGCCTGCTTGACCAGCGGCGCGATCGCCTCCACCTGCTCGCGCGACTCGATCGTGCAGGGGCCGGCCATCAGCACGACCTCCTTGCCGCCGATCTTGACGCCCTTGGCGTCCACGATCGTGTCGTCGCGCTTGAACGTGCGCGACGACAGCTTGTAGGGGACCGAGATCCGCACAACCTGCGCCACGCCGTCGAGGAGCTCGAACTCGCGCGGGTCGACCGAGTCGATGTTCACGTGGCCGACGCAGCCGATGACGGTGTGGTCCTTGCCGTCCGAGCGGTGGGGCGTGAAGCCGGCGTCGACGACGTGGCGGAGGACGTTCTCGATCTCGACGGGGGTCGCCTGGGGCGACATCACGATCATCATGGCGCTTGGATGATAGTCTACTCTGGCGCGATGCGTTACTCGACCAAGGTGGATCGCTGGGTCTTCGGGGTCGTGGGCGCCGCGTTCGTCGTCGAGCTCGGCGCCGCGGTCGCGCTCGTCGCCACCATGAAGGCGACCGGCGTCCTCCTGGCGCTCCTCTCGCTCGGCACGTTCGTCGGCATCATCCGCCTCGCCGCCTGGCCGGTGATCTACGACATCGGCGCGGGCGAGATTCGCGTGCGCTGCGGCCTGTGGGGCTTCGTCATCCCCATCGATGGGATCGTGCGCGTCTTTCCGTCGCGCAACCCGCTGTCGGCGCCGGCGTGGTCGCTCGACCGCCTGCAGATCGAGTACGTCGACCGCGCGGGCCGCAAGCGGATGGCGCTCCTCAGCCCGACCGATCGCGACGCGTTCGTCGCCGAGCTGGCGGAATCGGATCGCGGCCTTCAGCGCGAGGACGCCGGGCTCGCGCGCCGCCGCGGCTGATCGCGGCCCTACACGTCGAGCTCGTCGACGTCGCCCGCCCGCTCCATGATGAAGCGGAAGCGCGCGCTCGCATCCTTGCCCATGAGCTCGTTCAGCACCCGATCGGTCTCGAGCTCGTCGATGATGCGCACGCGCAGCGCGGCGCGGCGGCGCGGGTCGAGCGTCGTCTGCTTGAGCGTGTCCGGGTTCATCTCGCCCAGGCCCTTGAAGCGCTGGATCTGCGGCTTCACGTTGGCCTTGACGCCCTTCAGGATCCGCTCCTTGTCGAGGTCGTCGAGCGCCCAGAACGTCTCCTTGCCGGCGTCGATGCGGTACAGCGGCGGCTGCGCCAGGTACACGAACCCGCCGCGCACCAGCTCCGGCAGGTGGCGGTAGAAGAACGTCAAGAGCAGCGTCGCGATGTGGTGGCCGTCGGAGTCCGCGTCCATCAAGAGGAAGATCTTGTGGTAGCGGAGCTTGGTGATGTCGAAGTCCTTGCCGAATCCGCACCCCAGCGCGCTCACGATGTCCTGCAGCTCCTTGTTGCCCAGGACCTTCAGCGTCGACGCCTGCTCGGCGTTGAGCACCTTGCCGCGCAGGGGCAGGATCGCCTGCGTGCGCCGGTCGCGCCCCTGCTTGGCCGAGCCGCCCGCGCTGTCCCCTTCGACGATGAACAGCTCGCTCTCGGCCGGATCGGTCGACGCGCAGTCGGCGAGCTTGCCCGGCAGGTTGAGCCGGTGCGACACCGCCGTCTTGCGCGACACCGCCTGCGACGCCGCCCGCGACGCCTCGCGGGCCCGCGCCGCCAGGATGATGCGCGCCACCACCGCCTCGGCGACGGACTTGTTCTCGTTGAGCCACTGCTCGAGCGCCGGGCGGACGACGTTGTCCACCGCGGCCTGCGCCTCGGCGTTGTTCAAGCGATCCTTGGTCTGCCCCTGGAACTGCGGATCCACGAGGTACACCGACAGGATCGCCGCGAGCCCCTCGCGGATGTCCTCCGCGGTGAGCGTCACGCCCTTGGCCGTGAGCTCGTGCGTCGTGATGTAGTTGCGGATCGCCTTGACCACGCCCGCCTTGAGGCCGCCCTCGTGCGTGCCGCCCGACCCGGTGGGAATGCCGTTGGCGTACGAGCGCAGCACCTCGTCGGTGGACTCGGTCCACGTGAGCGCGACCTCGATCTTGCCCGCGGGCATGCCGGGGAGCTCGTCGCGCGCCACGTAGAACCCGGTCGTCCCCGGCGGGACCGGCGGCTTGTCCCGCTCGGCGACGATCTTGGCCAGGTACTCGGCGATGCCGCCGGCGTGCTGGTACTCGTGGGTCTGCGCCGGCCGCTGCGTCTCGTCGACGAACGCGACCTTCATCCCGCGGTGGAGGTAGCTCTTGCCCTCCAGCCGCTCGCGGATGAGCTCGGCGTCGAACTTGGTCCGCTCGCCGAACACCTCCGGGTCGGGCTGGAACGTGATCGTCGTCCCCTGGCCGCGGACGTCGCGCACCTTCTTCAGACGGGACGTCGCCTTGCCGCGCGAGAACGTCTGCCGCCACTCGCCGCCGTCGCGCCGCACCGTGGCCACCAGCTCCTCGGACAGAGCGTTCACCACGCTCGAGCCGACGCCGTGGAGGCCGCCCGAGTGGAGGTAGTTGTCGCCGCCGAACTTGCCGCCGGAGTGGAGCGTGGTGAGGATGACCTCCAGCGCCGGCTTCTTGAACTTGGGCATCTCGTCGACGGGGATGCCGCGCCCGTTGTCGGCCACGGTGATGCTCTTCCCGTCGGCGTGGAGCGTGACGTCGACGCGCGACGCGTTGCCGTTGATCACCTCGTCGATGCTGTTGTCGACGATCTCCCACAGGAGGTGGTGGTAGCCGCGCGCGTCGGTCCCGCCGATGTACATCGCCGGGCGCTTGCGCACCGGCTCGAGCCCCTCGAGCGCCTGGATGTCCTTGGCCGTGTAGGTCGACGCCATCGCTAGTTCACCCCCTCCGGCGTGAACGTCGTCACCTTGACCGGCGGCGGCACCAGCTTGAGCAGCGTCTTCCGCCCCACCCCCCTGCCCTTGCCCCCGCGCGAGGTGACGCTCTCGGTCTTGGGCCCGATCTCGATGTGCTTGCCCGCCGGATTCTCGACGACGAGCGGCGCCTCCCCCTTGCCGCGGGCCACCGCCGCGCCGATGACGCGGTCGCCCTCGCCCACCTTGATCACGGTGACGCCCTTGCCCGGGTTGGCGAGGAGGTTCACCTCGGAGGCGGCGCACACGAGGACGTGGCCGAGCTCGGTCGCGACGCACACGAAGTCGGTCTCCTCCGCCGGCGCCACCGCGACGATCTCGTCGCCCTCGCCCGTCTTGGCGAACTTGCGCCCCGCCCGCGTCGACAGCTCGCGGTGGGGCTCGAGCGCGAAGCGCAGCCCCATCCCCCGGCGCGTCACCGCCGCGAGATGCTCCACCCAGCCCAGGCGCGGATCGAGCGACAGCGCGGACACCACCCGCTCGCCGTCGCGGAACTTGAACAGCTTCTGCACCGGATCGCCGTAGCCGGCCGACGGCGGCACGTCGTGGATGCGCGTCACGTACGCCGATCCCAGGTTGGAGAAGAACACCACGTTCTCGCGCGTCGACCCGGCGAGGACCGCGGTCACCTCGTCGCCCTCGCGCACGCGCGTCTGGCTCGGATCCTTGAGCTCGCGCACGCGCTTGACCCAGCCGTCGCGGGTGAGGACGACGTTGGCGTCCTCGGCGATGATGTACGCCTCCTCGGAGAACTCCGGCTCGTCGCCGCCGCCGCCCAGGCGCGTCCGCCGCTTGTCGGCGAGCCGCTCCTTGACCTCGGCGAGCTCGTCCTTGACCACCGCCCAGCGTTTCTTCTCGTCGCGCAGGATGCCCTCGATGCGCCGCGCCTCCTTCTGCTTATGCCCCAGCTCCTCCCGGATCGCGTCGATCTCCAGGCGCGCCAGCTTGTAGAGCTTCAGCTCGAGGATCGCGTCGGCCTGGACGTCGTCGAGCTCGAACCGCTTCATCAGCTTGGTCGCCGCGTCGGCCTTGCCGTCGGAGCGGCGGATGATCTTGATCGCCTCGTCGAGCGCGTCGAACAGCTTGGCGAAGCCGGCGAGCACGTGGATGCGCCGGCGCAGCTCGGCGAGGTCGAACTCGAACCGCTTCTGCACCACCTCCAGCCGGAACGCGAGGAACTGCGCCAGCGCCGCCTTGAGGTCGAGGCGCAGCGGCGAGCCGTTCGCCAGGAGGAACGTCAGGTTGACGTTGAAGTTCTGCTGCAGCGGCGTGTGCTTGTAGAGGTAGGCCATCACCAGCGACGGGTCGGCGTCCTTCTTCAGCTCGAGGACGATGCGCACGTCCTTGGTCGACTCGTCGCGGATGTCGAGGAGAAGCGGCAGCTTGCGGTCGCGGATCACCGCCGCGATCGCCTCCACCAGCGACGCCTTGGACAGCGCGTAGGGGATGGACGTGATGATCACCGACTTCTGCCCGCGCTTGCCCTCCTCGATCTTGTGCTCGCCGCGGACCTTCACCGCCCCCTGCCCGGTCTCGTAGATGTCGCGCAGCTCTTTCTTGGTGTTGAGGATCTGCCCGCCGGTGGGGAAGTCCGGCCCGCGCACGTGCTTGAGGAGATCCTTGGTCTGGAGCTTGGGGTCGTCGATGAGCGCCAGGCAGGCGTCGACCACCTCGGCGAGGTTGTGGGGCGGGATGTTGGTGGCCATGCCTACGGCGATGCCGGTCGCGCCGTTGACCAGCGCGTTGGGGAACCGCGCCGGCAGGACGACCGGCTCCTCGCTGGTGCCATCGAAGTTCGGCCGGTAGTCGACGGTGCGCTTGCGGAGCTCCTCGAGAAGGTCCATCGCCGGCGGCGCGAGCCGCGCCTCGGTGTAGCGGTAGGCGGCCGGCATGTCCCCGTCCAGCGAGCCGAAGTTGCCGTGGCCGTCCACGAGCGGTGCCCGGAACGCGAAGTCTTGGGCCATGCGGACCATGGCCTCGTAGACCGAGGCGTCCCCGTGGGGGTGGTAGCGGCCGAGGACCGCGCCCACGACGGTCGCGCTCTTCCGGTACTTGGCGTCCGGGTAGAGGTGCTCGTCGTGGAACATGGCATAGAGGATGCGGCGCTGGACCGGCTTCAGACCGTCGCGGATGTCGGGGAGGGCGCGGGAGGTGATGACGCTGATGGCGTAGTTCAGGTATCTGCGTCGCGCCTCTTCATGAAGCGCCGCGTCGTTACCGGGCGGCTGCGAGCCCTCGCCGCCCCCCCGCCCGGCAGAGCCGTGCGGGGCCCCCCCGTCTCTCTGCGGCGGTCCGCCGGCTCCCGGCTGGCTTGGCTTGGAAGGCATCTCCGGTGCCGGGTTCTGCACGGGATTGCCGAAAAGGTCAAGCTGGCCCGACACGTGACTACGCGTACCACGCGGGGGTGACAACCCGGCTCGGGGGGAAATGACTAGGAGTTCGGACGGGCGGAACGCCACATCTTCGACGGAAGCTTGCCCGGATCGCGGCGCGTGCCGTGCGACGTATCCGTCCAGCGGTAGCTCGGCTCGCCCGGCGCGCGGAAGTCGATGTGCACGAAGTTCGACCGCGGATAGCGCCCCACGCCCATCCCGCCGGTGTCGAGCGTGCCGGCGAATTTGTACACGTCCTGGTAGCTCACCCCGGGGACGGTGATGTCCATGGCGGAACCGTGGAAGTGACGGCTCCCTTCATTGCGCTGGTAGCGGAACGCGCTGTTGACTTCGATTTCCCTGCCGTAGTGATCGTAAATAATCGAAAGAACTTCGTAAAGACGGGGATCCATCGCTCGCTCTTCGCCTGTCTGCCGGCAGCGGAAGAGATGATCGAGCTGGGCGAGGGCGCTCTGGTTGTACGACCCGTCCGCGTTGTAGATGTTGACTTCGATTCTCTCTGTGAGGGCTGGACTACGAATGACGATGTTGCCGGAAGGACGCTCGACGGGTGCCTGACGGAGTTCTGACTGGGCGACGTTGAATCCCGTCACCTTCCCCCGTTTGCCTTTCTTTGGGGCCGCTTCCGCCTGCGGGACTGCGGGCAGCAGCGACAGCCAAAGAAGTACTGTAATCCAGACAACTCTTCGGGGGTGCATGTCGATCGCCGACTTTATCGGTCGGTCGGCAACTAGTCAAGCATTTGTGCCGACTTGGCCTTCCTTGGGAATATGCACAAGCTCAATCCCAAGCTTTTCAGCTACTTCGAAAATTCTCGGGTCTCTGTAGAATTCAGCGTAGCAGATTCTTCGGATACCGCCATTGGCGATCATCTTGAAGCAGGACCAGCAGGGCGAGGCCGTGACGTAGATCGTAGCCCCATCGATCATGACGCCGTTCTTCGCGGCCTGGATGATGGCGTTGGCCTCGGCGTGGATGGTGGCCACGCAGTGATCGTTCTCCATCATGTGGCCGACCTCGGTGCAGTGCGGCATGCCGCGGATCGACCCGTTGTACCCGGTGGACAGGATGGTCTTGTCGCGGACGATGACCGCCCCGACGTACTTGCGCTGGCAGGTGGACCGGGACGCCACCACCTGCGCGATGTTCATGAAGTAGACGTCCCAAGGAACGCGATCCATGGTTACCTCTCCTGAAAACCCTACCTCCCGTCTGTGACGGCTTTGGTATCATCCGCGCCCGCATGTCCGAGACCGACTGGAAGCACACGCTGAACCTTCCGCAGACCGATTTCCCGATGAAGGGGAATCTCGCCAAGAAGGAGCCGGAGATCCTGGCGAAGTGGGCGGAGGACAAGCTCTACGACCAGATCCGCGCCGCCCGCGCCGGCGCCCCGCGGTTCGTTCTCCACGACGGGCCGCCCTACGCCAACGGCAACATCCATCTCGGGCATATCCTCAATAAGGTCCTCAAGGATCTGGTCGTCAAGTACCGCACCATGACCGGCGCCTGGGCGCCCTACGTCCCCGGCTGGGACTGCCACGGCCTCCCCATCGAGCTCCAGGTGGAACGAAACCTCGGCGCGCGGAAGGCCGAGGTCACGCCGCTCGAGATGCGCCGCCTCTGCCATGAGTATGCGGCGCGTTTCGTGGACGTCCAGCGGCGCGAGTTCCAGCGCCTGGGGGTGTTCGGGGATTGGGGGCACCCGTACCTGACCATGGACAAAGGCTACGAGGCCGCGATCGCCCGCGCCCTCGCCGCGTTCGCCCGCGGCGGCTACCTCTACCGCGAGAACCGCCCCGTCTACTGGTGCCCGGTCGACGCCACCGCGCTGGCCGAGGCGGAGATCGAATACGCCGACCACACGTCGCCCTCGATCTACGTGCGGCTTCCGCTCCTGCGCGCGTTCGATCCGGGCCGGCTCGACCCCCGGCTCGAGGGCAAGAAGCTGGTCCTGCCCATCTGGACCACCACACCATGGACCCTTCCGGCGAACGAGGCGGTGGTCCTTCACCCCGACTACCCCTATACGGCGGTCCCCACCGGGCGCGACCCCGACGAGCTGTACGTCGTGGCCCGTGGGCGCGCCGAGGCGTTCCTCCGGGAATGCGGCCTCCCCGTCGAGCCGGACACATGGATCGACATCGAGAAGGCCCGGCTGCTCGAGCTCGAGGGGGCGCGCTACGCCCACCCCTTCGTCGACGTGCCGCCGCACCCCGAGGTCTTCAAGGTGTGGTTCGCCGACCACGTGACCCTCGAGCAAGGCACCGGGCTGGTGCACACCGCGCCCGGGCACGGCGCCGACGACTACCGGGTGGGCAAGGAGCACGACCTGCCCATCGAGGCGCCGATCGACAACGCGGGCGCGTTCACCTCCGGGCCGTGGAAGGGCCTCAAGGTCCACGACGCCAACCCCCGGATCGTCGCCCGGCTCCACGAGCTCGGGGCGCTCGTCAACCCGCCCGGAGAGACGGTGCGGCACAGCTACCCCCATTGCTGGCGCTGCAAGAGCCCGATCGTGTTCCGCGCCACGCCGCAGTGGTTCCTGTCGCTCGACCGGAACGGCCTCCGCCAGCGCGCGCTCCTCGAGATCGACGCGACGCGGTGGATCCCGCCGTGGGGGCGGAACCGCATCTACGGGATGATCGAGAACCGTCCCGACTGGTGCCTGTCGCGCCAGCGCGCCTGGGGCGTCCCCATCCCGGTCTTGTTCTGCGCCAAGGACGACACGCCGGTTGTCTCGCCCGAGGCGATCGAGCACGCGGCGGACATCTTCGCCAAGGAAGGCTCGGACGCATGGTTCGTCCGGCCGGCGGCGGAGCTCGTCCCGCCCGGCACGGCCTGCGCCACGTGCGGCGGGACCGACCTCCGCAAGGAGACCGCGATCGTGGACGTGTGGTTCGAGTCCGGCGTGTCGTGGTACGCGGTGTGCGCGCCGAACCCCGACCTCGGCGAGCCGGTCGATCTCTACCTCGAAGGCTCCGACCAGCACCGCGGCTGGTTCCACAGCGGGTTGCTGACGGCGATCGGCATCTCCGGGCACGCGCCCTACCGGGCGGTGCTCACCCACGGGTTCGTGATGGACGAGACCGGCCGCCCCTACTCCAAGTCGGAGATCGAGAAGGCGCGTCGCGAGGGGAAAAAGGTCGAATACATCCCGCCCGAGGAGGTGATCGGGCAGCAGGGCGCGGAGCTCCTCCGCCTGTGGGTGGCGTCGGTCGAGTTCCGCGGCGACATGAGCTTCTCGCGCACCATCCTCAACCAGCTCGGCGAGTCGTATCGGAAGATCCGCAACACCTGCCGCTACATCCTGGGGAACCTGCACGACTTCGACCCGGCGGCGCATCCGCTGGCGGCGGCCAAGCTCCGCCCCATCGATCGGCTCGCGCTGGATCGGCTGGCCGACCTGGTCTGGCGCGTGCGGCGCCACTACGACGAGTACGAGTTCCACCAGGTGTTCCGCCAGCTCCTCGACTACGTGACGGTGGAGCTGTCGGCGTTCTACTTCGACGTGCTCAAGGACCGCCTCTACTGCGACGGCAAGAATTCGGACTCGCGGCGGGCCGCGCAGGTCGTCCTCTACGAGGTCGGCCGCGTCCTGGCGATGCTGGCGGCGCCGATCCTCTGCTTCACCGCCGAGGAGGTGTGGTCGCACCTGCCCCACCGCGAGGGCTCGGTGCACGTCGCCGTGCTCCCCCACGGGGCGCCGCTCCCGACGGGGTACATGGAGGCGCGCTGGGGGACGCTCCTTGCCTACCGCGAGCGCGCGCTCAAGGCGCTCGAGCCGTTTCGCGCCCAGAAGCACCACCCGCTCGACGCGCGTGTGACGATCCGCCCGGCGGCGGCGGACCGCGCCGTGCTCGCGGGCGCCCGCGACGAGCTCGCCGATCTATTCGGCGTCTCCGTCGTCGAGCTCGGCGAGGACGCGACGGAGCCCGAGCTGACCGTGGACCAGGCGCCCGGCCACCGCTGCGAGCGCTGCTGGAAGTACACCCCCGCGCAGGGACCTCTGGACGAGCGCTGCGCCGCCGTCGTGTCGGAGCTCCGCTGATGCCCCTGCGCTATCGCCTGTTCGTCGTGTCCGCCGTGCTGGCGCTCGCCGCCGATCAGCTGACCAAGCTGTGGGCGCGCGGCTCGCTTGCGTTCGGCCGCCCGGTGACCGTGATCAAGAACTTCTGGGAATGGGAGCTGTCGTACAACTACGGCAGCGCGTTCGGCTTCCTCAACAACGCGGCGTGGGCGCCCGTCTTCCTCACGGTCATGGCGCTCGGGGTGGCGGCGTTCATCACCGTCTACGTCTATCGGGAGCGGCCGATCGAGTTCCACGTGGGCAAGCGCCAGGTGGTGTGGGGGCCGCTCCACGACGACCAGAAGTGGCTCACGGTGGCGCTCGGCCTCATCTGGTCGGGGGCGCTGGGGAACGCCATCGACCGCGTCCTCGACGGCAAGGTGACGGACTTCGTCCTGTGGCGCATCAAGGACGTCTACCGCCATCCCCAGTTCAACGTCGCCGACGCGGCGCTCGTCGCCGGCGTCATCATCCTCGCGCTCGACGTCGGCGGCGACCAGAAGCGCCACAAGAAGCCGGCGAAGAAAAAATGACGTCGCGCCCATTCCGCCTGTTCGCGCTCGCCGCCGCGCTCGCGGTCGCGGCCGACCAGATCGCCAAGGCGCTGGCGCGCGCCTGGCTCGTGCCCGGCCGACCGGTGTCGTTCATCCCCGACGTGTGGGACTGGAATCTCGGCTTCAACCCGGGCATGGCGTTCGGCCTGGGCCAGACCTGGCAGGGCGGCAACACGCTCTTCGCGGTCGTCGCCGGGCTCGCGTGCGTGCTGCTGCCCATCTACGTCGCCCGCCGCCTGCGCGACGATCAGGCGTGGTTTCCCGTCGGGCTGGGCCTGGTGTGGGCCGGGGCGATGGGGAACCTCATCGATCGCGTCCTCGCCGGGCACGTGACCGACTTCGTCGTGTGGCGGTGGAAGGAGCACCGCTGGTTCACGTTCAACGTGGCCGACGCGGTGCTGGTGGCGGGCGCGATCATCTGGCTCCTCGACATCGGCGGCGACCAGAAGCGCCACCGCAAGACGACATGAGCCTCGGCGGTCGCAAGGCGCTCGCCCATCTCCGCCGCGATCCGGCGATGGCGCGGGTCATCGCGAAGGTCGGCCCGTTCCGCGCGACGCTGCGCCGCGAGGGGACGCACTTCCACGCCATCCTCCGCGCCATCGTCTACCAGCAGCTCTCGGGCAAGGCGGCCTCGACGATCCACGGGCGGGTGCACGCGATCTACGGCGGGCGGGGCCCCGAGCCGCACGAGCTCCTCGCCACCGACGACGCGACGCTGCGCGCGGCGGGGCTGTCGCGCCAGAAGCTCGGCTACCTGCGCGACCTGGCGGCGAAGGCGCACGTGTTCGACGGCGTCGACGCGCTGTCCGACGACGAGATCATCGCGCGCCTCACCCAGGTCAAGGGCGTGGGGTTGTGGAGCGCGCAGATGTTCCTCATGTTCCGCCTCGGGCGGCCCGACGTGATCCCCGCCGGCGACCTCGGCATCCGCAAGGCGGTGCAGAAGGCCTATCGCCTGCGCGGCCTGCCCACCCCGACGCGCGTGCTCGAGATCGGGCGGAGGTGGCGGCCGTACGCCACCACGGCCTGCTGGTACCTGTGGCGATCGCTCGACTGAGGCGCACCTGGGTTAAGATGCGGCGATGCGATTCGTGTTGCTTGCCGCGATCCTCGCCGCTTGCTCCAGCAGCGGGGGCGCGAACGGCGACGGCGGGCCGTCCGCCGACGTCCCCGTCGGAATCGGCCCCGACGCCCGGCCCGGATCGATCGACGCCCCCGGCGCGGCGCCCGCGGACGCGCCGACGCTCGGTCGTCTGTGCGTGACCACCGCGACCGACGGCGGCCCCGGGTCGTGCTCCGGCGGTGAGATCTGCTGCGCGACCGTGGCGCCGTACCTGTGCACCCTGACGTCGGACTGCCCGGGCGGCGGGGGCTACAAGGCCTGCTCGCACTCGCCCGAGTGCCAGGGCGGGGTCTGCTGCCAGCTCCCCGGCATGATCTTCTGCACCAAGGCGCAGGTGTGCGCGGCGTACGGCGGAACGGTCCTTCCCTGACTCAGCCGAGGGCGCGCCGCCACGCCGCCGCCTTCTCCTCCGTCTCCTCGAGCTCGCGCGCGGGATCGCTGTCGGCGACGATGCCGCCGCCGACGGATAGGGTCAGCGCGTCGGCGCGGAGCTCGGCGGTGCGGATGACGATCGCCAGCTCCATGTCGCCGTCCCACCCGACGTAGCCCAGCGCGCCGGTGTAGGGGCCGCGCGCGGCCGGCTCGAGCTCGTCGATGATCTCCATCGCCCGCACCTTGGGCGCGCCGGTGATCGAGCCGCCGGGGAACGCGGCGCGGAGCACGTCGGCCAGCGTGGCGTCGGGGCGGAGCCGCGCCGCCACGGTGGACACCAGGTGGTGCACGGTGGGCAGCGTGACGACGCGGCAGAAGTCCTCGACGACGACGCTGCCGATCTCGGCCACGCGGCCGAGGTCGTTGCGGAGGAGGTCGACGATCATGAGGTGCTCGGCGCGCTCCTTCTCGTCGGCGGCGAGGCCCGCCGGATCGGCGCCGGCGGCGCGCGTGCCCTTGATGGGGCGCGTCTCGACGCGGCGCCCCGCCACGCGCAGGTACAGCTCGGGGGAGTTCGACACGAGCGTCAACCCGTCGGTCTCGAGCACCGCGCCGAACGGCGCGGGCGCGAGCCGCGCGTACAGCGCCACCGCGTCGCCGGGCGCGCGCACCTCGGCGCGCAATCGCCGCGCCAGGTTCACCTGGTAGACGTCGCCGGCGCGGATGTAGGCGAGGATGCGGCGCACCGCGCGCAGGTGGCGCTCCGCCGGCGCCTCCGGCTCGAGGGCCCCGAGGATGGGCGCGCGCGCGGGCGGGCGGGGCTCGGCGAGCGCCGCGGCCAGGCGGGCGCACGCCGTCGCGTCGGTGCCGACGACCGCGCAGGCGCCGGTGGTCTCGTCGCGCCGCCACACCGCGTCGTAGCGGGCGAGCCACAGGGCGTCCCCGACGAGGTCGCGCCGGGGCAGCCGCTCGACGCGGCGGCCCAGGTCGTAGCCGAAGTACCCCACCGAGAACCCGCCCAGCGCGGTCGCGGCCCCGAACGGATCGGCGAGGTCATCGACCCCGGCGCGCAGGACGCGCGCGGGGAACGCGCCGCAGAACGACGCGCCACCCAGGCCGTCGGCATCGCTGCCGCTGTGGAGGAGGAACCGGCCCGGGCCGGCGGGCAGGCGCGCGGCGGCCTCGATCGCCGGGAGGCTCGGCGCCGCCGCGACGATCATTCCTCGACCTTCATGCGTCGCGCCTTCTCCTCCGCCGCGCGCACGAAGAACCGCACGTATTCGCCCGCGGACCATACCGACATGACCAGCGAGATGTAGATGAGGTAGAGCCCCACCTTGTGGCAGTCGAGCGTGTAGTCGACGAGGAGGATGCGGTAGGGGAAATGGAGGAGCAGGAACGCGATGCCGACGTTCTGGAGCGCGGTCTTGGTCTTGCCGGCGCGCCCGGCGGCGATGACCAGGCCGTAGGTGACGGCGAGGGAGCGGAGCACGGTGATCGACAGCTCGCGCGACATGAGCACGACGACGAGCCACACCGGCACGCGGTCGCGCGCGGCCAGGAACACCAGCGTGCCCAGGACGAACAGCTTGTCGGCGAGCGGGTCGAGGAACGCGCCCAGGACCGACTCCTGCCCGCGCCGGCGCGCGAGCCAACCGTCGAGGAGGTCGGTGATCCCGCCCAGCACGAAGATGAGCGTCGCGGCGAAGGACAGCGTGCGGCTGTAATTGTCGATGAGCGCGAGGACGACCGGCAGGGTGGCGATGCGCCCGAGCGTGAGCAGGTTCGGGAGATCGGTGATCTCGTCGCGCAGGGGGCGGTGTTTCTTCTTCACCCCGACGGCTCCTCGACGAGGACGACCCCGTCGCCGGCGCACTCCACGCGCGGCGCGCCCGCCGCCGCAATGAGGCGGGGCACGACCTTGCCGCTCCACCCGATCAGCGCGTCCGGGGCGACGGCGAGCGGCCGCCCCTCGCGGATCTCGATGGCGATGGACGGGTGCTTGGTGTGGATCGCGACGCAGCCGTCGCCGCGGAGCTGCAGCACGGCGAGCGCGCTGCCGGGCACCTGGCCGTTCTCCCACGCCAGCCGCTCCTCGAACGCGTGGACCACGTGCTCGCGCAGGTAGAGGGCCTCGCCCGCGAGCGCCACCGCGGTGAACGCGCCGCCGCGCGCCGACGCGATGAGGTGGCCGTTGCCGGTGACGAGAAACATGCCGGCGAACGCCTCCTGGGTGATCCGGCCGCGCGTGTGGCGCATCGCCGGTGTGAACGCGAGCTCGCCGCCGCGGGCGACGATGCCGTCGCGGCGGCACAGCATCTTGCCGCGCACGCGCACGATGAGCGTCCCGCCCGGGCCCGTCTCGAGCGGAAGGTCGCCGGCCTCGGGGCGGAGGAGCCGCGCCGAGTTGAGCGCGGCGAGCGGGATCGGCGCGACGCGCACGCCATTCGGCGCCGACGGCGGCGGGGGGACGAGCTCGGCCGGAGTCGGCGCCGGCAGGGGCTCCGGGGGTAGCGGCGGCGGCTCGGGCTTGGGCCGGGGGGCGGGCGCGGGCGCGAGGTCGTCCTCCGGGATCGGCGTGATCATGTCGTCCGTCGCCTGGTTGCGCGCCGGCGGCGCGGGCGGCGCCGGCGTTGCGACCACGCGCGAGGTATTGATCTCCGCGACCGGGCGCGGGACCGCGTCGCCCGGCGGCGGCGCGCGGAGCTGCTCCTCCATCTCGCGCGCCAGGTCCTCCTGCCCGGCCGCGCGAAACGCGTCGCGCGCCTGCGCGAAGTCTCCCTTGCGGGCATAGGCGAGCCCGAGATACCCGAGCGTGCGCACCTGGGTCGCGTCGAGCTCCCTGGCGCGCCGCAGCTCACGGATGGCATCGTCCACGCTCGCCATCTTCAAGTAGACAAGGCCGAGGTTCAGGCGCATGGATGCGTCGTTCGGCTGGTTCTTTGCCAGATCCTGAAAGATTTCCCGTGCTTCTGGATATCTGCCCAGCCGGAACGTCGCCAGCCCGAGGAGGTTCAGGACCTTCGTCTCGCCGGGACGGAGGGCGAGCGCGCGGCGGAGCTCGTCCACCGCCTCGGACAGCTTGTCGGCCCGAAGGAGCTCCCCCCCGCGAGCCAAGTGCGAGACGAACGCGCGGTCGGTCACTTTGTTTCGAGGCTACTTCGCGTCAGGGCGCCCGTGCAAGCTCCGCCTTGTAGCGGTAGTACTCGCGGAGGACCATGCGGACGTAGAGCTGCGTCGTCTCGTACGGGGGGAGCCCGCCGTAGCGGTCGACGGCGCCCGGACCGGCGGAGAACGCGGCGAGCGTCACCACTAGATCGCCCTGGTACTTGTTCGCATAGCGCCGCAGCTGGCGCGTGCCGCCGAGGATGTTCTCGCGCGGATCGAACGCGTCGGACACGCCGTCCTCGGTGACGTTGGACGGCATGAGCTGCATGAGCCCCATTGCGCCCACCGCCGACACCACGCGCGGATCGTAGTCGGACTCCACCTTGATCACCGCGCGGATGAGCGCCTCGGGGATCTGGTACAGGTCCGCGGCCTCGTGGATGTGATCGTCGTAGCGGACGAACCGCTCGAGGCTCTTGTCGCTCGCGGGGACGCGGTCGCAGCGCGGGCACGAGCCGCGCACTGCGCCCGACTTGCCCGGGCCCGTCTTGTACAGGACCCGCCACCGGCGCCGATCGCCGCTCGCCGGCCGGATGTTGGTGAAGTGGATGACGCCGTCCTTGTCGGTGAACGTGTAGATGTCGGCCCGCGCGTCGAGCGCGACGAGCAGCAGCAGCGCGGGCGCAAGGCGCACGTCCGGATTCTAAACGCCCTGCCCCATGGCCGCAAAACTGCTACCGTCATGGCCGTGATCGAGACCGACTATCTCGTCATCGGTTCGGGGATCTCCGGCCTCTACTTTGCGCTCAACGCGTCGGCGCACGGGACGGTCACCATCGTGACCAAGCGCGCCCCCGACGAGGCGAACACCGCCTGGGCCCAGGGCGGGATCTCGGGTGTGTTCGCCGACGACGACAGCTTCGAGATGCACGCCCAGGACACGCTGGTCGTGGGCGACGGGCTGTGCCACCCGGACATCGTCGACATGTGCGTGCGCGAGGCGCCGGCGCACATCCAGCGGCTGGCGGACGAGTACGGCGCGCATTTCGGCCGCCTCCCCGACGGGACGTTCGAGCTCGGGCGCGAGGGCGGGCACAGCGCGCGGCGCGTCGTCCACGCCAAGGACGCGACCGGCCGCGAGATCGAGCGCGCGCTCCTCGCGGCGGTGCGCGCGCGCGGCGAGCGCATCCGCGTGCTCGACCACCACCTCGCGGTCGACCTCCTCAGCATGGCCAAGTACGGCGGCCCCGAGGCGTGCTTCGGCGCCTACGTGCTCGACACCCGGAGCGGCGAGGTGGACACGATCGTGGCGCGGGCCACGGTGCTCGCGTCGGGCGGTTGCGGCAAGGTCTACCTCTACACCACCAACCCCGACGTGGCGACGGGGGACGGCGTGGCCATGGGGTACCGGGTCGGCGCGCGCGTGGCCAACATGGAGTTCATCCAGTTCCACCCGACGTGCCTCTATCACCCCTACGCCAAGTCGTTCCTCATCAGCGAGGCGTTGCGCGGCGAGGGCGGCGTGCTCAAGCTCCGCGATGGGGCGACGTTCATGGAGAAATACCATCCGATGAAGTCGCTGGCGCCGCGCGACGTGGTGGCGCGCGCGATCGACAACGAGCTCAAGCGCACCGGCGACGACTACGTCGTCCTCGACATGACGCACCTCGCGGCCGAGTTCGTGCGCGAGCGGTTCCCCACCATCTACGCGACGTGCCTGAAGTTCGGCATCGACATCACCCGCGAGCCGATCCCGGTCGTGCCGGCGGCGCATTACATGTGCGGCGGCGTGGTCACCGACGACCGCGGGCGGACGTCGGTGAAGAATCTCTACGCCATCGGCGAGGTGGCGTGCACCGGGCTCCACGGCGCGTGCCGGCTCGCGTCGAACTCGCTCCTCGAGGGGCTCGTGTTCGGCAAGCGCGCCGCCGACGACGCGCGCGACGCGGCCGCCTCGCGTCCGCCCGGGGTGGCGCCGTGGGCGTCGTTCGCCGCGGGGACGTCCGACGACGCGATCGTGGTCTCGCAGAACTGGGACGAGATCCGCCGCCTGATGTGGAGCTACGTCGGCATCGTGCGCACCGACAAGCGGCTCGAGCGGGCGCAGCGGCGGCTCACGCTCATCCGCGAGGAGATCCGCGAGTACTACTGGAGCTTCCGCATCACCAGCGACCTCATCGAGCTGCGCAACATCGCCGTGGTCGCGCACCTCATCATCGAGTCGGCGCGGCGGCGCAAGGAGAGCCGCGGCCTCCACTACACGCTCGACTACCCTGACAAGGACGAGCGTTACCGCCGGGACACGGTGCTGCAGCGGGGGGACGGTCCCCCGGTGTGATTTCACACGTCCCGCGTGAACCCGCGTTTACACGCCACCCCCCAAGTACCTGAAATCCAAAGCTGGCACGCCGTTCGCTAAACCCCTCCACGTTTCATCGTTCGCGGAAAAGACGGACGGCCACGCGGGCGATGGCCCCGTGCCCATGGTGGGCACGGGGTTTCTTTTTTTTCGGCCAACGATCGGGCGGTTGCGAACATCGTCGGACGCGTGCCTTCCGTGACGACGCGGAGGATGTCCGGCCCGGCGCCATCCGGGCGCGCGAGCGAGATGAACGACCGGCGCGGGTCGTGCCCGCCGCGCCGCCACAGCTTAAGCTTCGCGGCGTTCGTCGAGGAGGTCGTGCTGCGCGTCCTTGTCGTCGCGGCGTGCCCGATAGAAGCGGCGCTCTTCGCGGGCGACACCCAGCGTGCGCTCGACGTCGCCCGAGTGATGCAGCGCGCCGAGCAGAAACCCCGAACAGCCCCCGTCGCGGTCAGCCCGCCATCCACTCGGGTTCGGGGCATGTGCCCCGTTAGTCCTTGAAGCCTCGGCTCCCGTCGTCCTGGATCCAATACTGGCGTCCTCACATCAAGCAGCCGACCGCGGCGGCGTAGTCGACGGGGTTACCGTCCCCGACCGGAGAAGGGGCAAGGACGCGGGGCAGAGTGATCCGCACGGCCGGGGGCGTTCCCGCGGAAGGCAGCTCGATCCCGCGCCTGTCGAAGAACCGCAGGCCGTCGCCATCGGTCGTCACGCGAAACCCGCCTTCATGCACGAGGGTGTGGTGTCTGGTGCACAGCAAGACGGTATTTGCCAGGGTGGTTTCGCCGCCGTCCACCCAGTGCCGCACGTGGTGCGCATCAACATACCGCGTGTGGGCACAGCCTGGAAAGCGGCAGCCGACATCACGCGCGACGAGGGCGCGGCGCAGTGCAGTCGGTACCGACCGTGTCTTGCGCCCGACGTCGAGCGGCGTGCCGTGGGCGTCTTCGCCGGCCAACACCGGGACGATGCCCGCGTCGCACAACAGGCGACGCGCCGTGTCCGCGGGGATGCCGACCTGCTCGTCGCGCCCGGTCAGCGTCGCCGCATCGACGTGCACCATGACATCGACTGGGGGCCGGTCCGGATGGTCGCCGCGAAGGGTGGCCTCCGCCATCGCGACCAACCCGTCCATCCGCGTTTCCGCGGAAACGTCACAGGCCTTGAGGACACGCGCCGCCTCGTCCGGGCGGAGCTGGATCTCGATCCGAACCATGCCATCATCGGTGTCGCGGACGCGGAGGTAGCGACGCTCCTCTTCCGCGGCGGGATCGCGCGGTTGAGTTTGGCCGTACAGTCGGCAGATCTTTTCGAGCTGCGCGGCGGTGGCCTGGCGCGCCAGCTCGAGGAGGTTGGCCTCGTTGTCTGGGGTGGCGATGCGCGTCATGGCGCGTGCCTTGGAGAAACTGAGCTGCCCGTCGCGGAGCGCTGCGTCGATGAGCGGCAGCTGGGCGAGCGCGTGAGCGACGCGCAACTTCTCGCGGGCGGCGCCGAGCGCGATACCGCACCGCCAGCCAAGCCAGTGGGCGCATGAGACGGCGCCTTGGCGTGCCCAGCCTTCCTGCTCGTCGAAGCGCCTGAGGTCGGTGAGAAGGCGGTGGGTCGCGGCATCGAGCATGGCGGCGGTCTCGGCGATCCGGTCGGCGAGGGCGTCGATCTCGTCGGGGGCAGACGGAGCGATGGCGTTCATGCGCCCTTCTATCACGAGGGATTCGGACGCCCTGGCGGGCCCGCTGCGGGCCGTTCGACAGCCGAAATGCGCGCCGAGCCTCTCGAAGCGGTTTGCGCCGCTTGGAGCGGCGCTGATCCATTTTCACGAGCATCGGGCAAACGACACGGAGATGGCCTCGTCTCGGCACCGAGCGGGGTGTCAAGAGAAAACCGACCAAGCCGAACCGAGATTTTCCGTCGGTGCGCGAGCTTCCACGCCGCGTTGCGTGAACTCGTCAGTAGCGCCGGCGGGCCACCCATTCTTGGGAGGCGCACGCCCGTGATATGGCCCCCAGCCGCTGGCGTCGGACGCGCGCCCGGACGCCGGCCCCCGGCCGCTGTCCCATCCCTCACGGCCCGATCGGGCCACGAACCGACGACGTCAACCCCGATCGCCTGAAGGCGGTCGGGGTCGGCGTCTACTTCACCGTCGCCGTGAACACCTCTTCCATCAGGAATGGGCGGCGGCATCCCGTGGCCGGCTCGAGCTGGCGGCGGCTGTCGGTCCAGATCGGATGGGACACGCCGCCGAACGAGACCAGCCCCTCGTAGTCGCCCTGCTGGTTTCCGTAGTTGATCGCCGGGCACGGGAACAGCCCGTTGCAGTCGTGCTCGTTCGAGCTGACGGTGCTCACGCGCGTGTTGGGCGAGAGAAACGTCAGGCCGCCGTCCCGCGACTGCGCGAAGTAGTAGTCGGTCATGAAGCGCATGCCGGTGGTGTCGTTGCGCGTGTCGTAGAACGCCACGTTCACGTCGCCGGTCACGGGATCCACCGACATCCAGTGGTTGAAGCGGTCGACCACGAAGGGGAACGCGTCGGGCACCGGCGCGGGAGAAGTCCAGCTTTGCCCCTGGTCGTCGGAGAAGGAAAGGAAAATGTTCGAGCCCCCGTCGGCGCCGAGGTCCAGCCACGAGCAGTACAGGCGCCCGCGGTGCGCGCCGCTCGAGCGATCGGCGCCGCACGAGGGGTAGACCAGCGCCCGGCGGACGAACTCGGCGGGGATGGCGATGTCGAACGGGATCGTCTTTGACGCGATCGTCGTGGGCGTGCCCCAGGTGGCGCCGGCGTCGAAGGATCGGTTGAACACGATCGCGTTGGCAGCGAAGTCGTTCCAGGCCACGAACAGCTCGCCGTTCGGGCCGACGAACGGCGACGTTCCGATGGACCGCCCGGGGCCGAACGGGTTGTCGGCGCGGGTGATCGTGAACGTGGCCCCGTGGTCGGAGGAAGCCGCGACGCGGATGCCGCCGCCCGGCGAGCCCCCCGAGGCCGCGTCCCAAGCGATGTACACGTTGTCGCGGAAGGGGCTACTGGGGCTCGTGTCCGCCGTGATCATCGGCTTGTCGTTGAAGTGGTTCTCGCCGCCCTCGAAGGAAAAGAAATTCGCGAACGGATAGGTGCGGCCGCCGTCGCTCGAGCGGGCCACGGCGACTCCCGTGCCCTTGAAGCCGAGACCCAACCCCCGATTCGGGCTGAAGTGGACGACGATGTAGCCATAGAACACGTTGCCCAGCGTGTCGAAAGCGACCGTGGGGTCGGAGGCAAACACCGATCCGCTCGCGCCGCGCGGCGGGGGCAGCGGCAGGTCGACGCCGCCCCAGGTCGCCCCGCCATCGGTCGAAAAGTAGCCCCGCATGGGCAGGCGGAAGATCTCGTTCGATCCCGCGGCGAGGACGTTGGGCCGATTCGGATCGAGTGTGATGAATGTCTCACTCTGCGGGCCGCACTCGTTGGAGACGTCCACGTTCTTGCCGACCGCCGCGGACGAGGTCGCGCCCGCGCTGAGGTCCGGCCCGTCCGTGGACATGAGCTGAAACTTGTCCCACCACGTGGGATCGTGCGTGCTGCTCGACTGGCCCGACGCCGTGGCCGACAGCCCGAGAAGCACGAGGCCGCATACTGCCCACTCGAGACGGTTCGTGTGCATTGGATCACCTCCGCGACTGACCGCTCGCCGGCACGTATAGCACGGTCTGCTACGCTTGGCGCGGACCATGCGGAGCTCCGTCGCCCTGGTCTGGCTCGCGACGCTCGCCGCGTGCGGCGATACGCAGGCCGGCCCGCCGGCGACGGATGCGAGCCCGGCGCCCCCGCCCGATGCGCCCGTCGTCGTCGAAGATCTCAACATGCAGCTCGCCGATTTCAAGAACATCCCCGGGCTCATGACGCCGCCGGGTCGCACCTACAAGGTGGCGAACCCACTCGGCCACGAGGCCGAGGCGCTCGCCGCCGCCAGCTCCCCGACGGGCGGAACGTTTCCGGTCGGCTCCATCGTCGAGGTTCAGCGGACCGAGGTCATGGTCAAGCGGCGGCGCGGCTTCGACGCGACGACCGACGACTGGGAGTTCTTCGGGATCGCGTTCGCCCCCGACGGGGTGACCCCCGAGAGCTTCGCCGTGCGCGGCGTCGAGGAGACGCAGTGCTTCATGTGCCACTCGCAGATGTCGTCGCGCGTGTGGGACTACATGTGCGAGCACCCCTAGCGCAGCGACGGCAGCGCTTCGGCAAACAGACCCAGGAGCTTGTCCATCATCGCCGCCGCGGCCGCCTGGAACGCGCCCAGGTTGCCGTAGAAAACGTCGCCGGAGGCGTCGATCACGTCGGTGACGCCGCGCAGGATGATCGCCGGCGTGCGGTTCTTCGCCGCCACCCATGCGATCGCGCCCGACTCCCAGTCGCCGGCGCCGGCGCCGTACTTCTCGCGCAGGCGCGGCAGCTCCGCCGCGATGAGGTCGCGGTCGCCCGAGAGGATCTTCTCCGCGCGGACGCGCCCGGCGAGCGGCGCGGGCCACAGCGACGCGTCCAGCCGGGTCGTGTAGTCGGCGATGGTCTCATCCGCGTCGCCCATCTGCTCGACGATGTCGTAGACCACCGTCTCGTTGACGAGGAGGACGTCGCCCGGACGCAGGCCGCGCCCGAACCCGCCGCACGTGCCGAGGTTCACAACCAGGCGCGGCCGGAACCGATCGATGACGTACTGGGTCGACCCGGCGGCGGCGATCTTGCCGTAGCCCCCGTGGAACAGCACCACCCGCTCGCCGCCGGGCGCGAAGCGATGCTCCATCCACTCACCATACGGAGACGTATGGACGGGCTCGTCGGCAAGGCGCGCCCGCACGCCGTTCCACTCGGCGGTCGCGGACACCAGCACGGCGATGGGGGGACGCGCCGCGGCGCAGCCCGCCGCGACGGCCAGGACGGGCAGCAGCCGGGCGCCGGACATCTATTTCTTCGGCTCCGGCTGGTCCGCCGGCGTGGCCGCCTTCTCCTCGTCGACCTGGACCGCGGAGATCATCGCCGACGCGCGCCCGCGGCGAGGGCGCTTCTGCGGCGGCGTGGCCGCCTCGGCCGGGGCCGGGGCGGCCTCTGGCGCTTCGGGCTTAGGCGGCTCCGCGGCGGCCTGGGCGGGCGGCGGCTCCGGCGGCGGCGCCGGGGCGGGCGCGGGGGGCGCGGCCGCCGGCTGCTCGACGCGCCCCTGGGGATCCATGACCTGGAACCCGCCCTGCCGGCGGACGAGCTCCGCCGTGGCCGCGTCGACCCAGGCCCCCGTGCCCTGCTGGAACACGCCCACGCCGGGGATCTGGACCACGCCGTCGCCGGCGTACACCACGTAGTGCGTCTTGTCGCTGCTCATGCGGCCATCCTACCCGACGAGGAGCTTCGCGGCGACGCGCACGTCGTCGATGAGGCCGAAGCTCTTCGTCTCGCCCTGGCCCAGCCCGTGCCGCCGCAGCTGGAAGCCGCCGCCGTCGCGGTTCGCCGTGACCTCGAGCTCGCGCCCTTCGTGCCGGCAGACGATCTTGACGCCGCCGTCGGGCGTGGCGGCGATCTCGGGCTCGACGCGCGCGCGCTCCATGGCGTCGGCGAGGCAGGCGAGCGCCTGCCGCGCCGACGCCACCGCGAGCTGCGTCGGCCGCATCGTCTTCTTGCCGTCGTCGGGGGCGCGCGCCAGCGCGGCAAGGCGGATGAGCGCGCGCGCGATCACGAGGGTGCGCGAGCTCGCGCGCGCGTCGCCCGCCACGACTAGCGGCGCCGGCGCGGCCTCGTCGCGCGCCCCGCCGATGCCGAACCCGGTGCGGCCCAGGCTCGACGGCCGCCACTCCTCGGGGCGCGTCTCCGGCGGCGGGAACCACACCAGCTCGGGCATCACTTCTTCCCTTTGGCGAGGACGCGGTCGCACACCGTCGCGAACCACGCCGCGACGGGCGGGAACGTCCGCACGCGCACCACGGGGGCGAGATCGCCGCCGCTCACCTCGAGCCGGTAGAAGTCGAGCACCGCCGAGTGGGGCGAGATCGCGATCCGCACCATGTGCGCCGGGCTGGCGGCGGAGAAGTGCGGCTCGGTGAAGTCGGCCTCGAGCTGCGGCCCGGGATACAGGCGCACCGCGTCGGCGAGCGCGCTGCGAAAGCCATCGTCGAACGTATCGGCCATCGGCTCGATGAGGTGCGTCGGCACGTCGATCCCGAGTACCGCGCGCACCTTGCGCGACGCGGCGTCGAGCTGCCCGAACGCGAACCGCACGACCGACTCCGTCACCTCCGCCCGCCCGGCGTGGGCGTAGAAATCATTCTTCGGCGCGGGGAGCTCCTTCGTGTCTGCGGCGCCCGCCATCGCCTGCCAGAGTGCCAGGGGTGGCGTCGCATTGCAATCGCGCATGGAGGAACAGCTCGCGCGCGCCGCGCGCGCCCGCGATCGGCGACGGCACCGCCGCGATCGCGGCGAAGCCGTGCGCGGCGAGGCCCGCCGCGGCGCGCCGCCGCGCCTCCTCCAGCGACGCGTCGTCGGTGGGCGCCGACGCGAGGCCCAGCTCGAACATCGGCTTCACCAGCGCGACCAGGTCCGCGCCCGCCGCGAGCGGGAGACGCGCGATCTGCGGCGCGGCGCGCGCGATCGCCAGGTAGGCGAGATCCACGGTGACCACGCCGGCCGGCTCGGGGATGACCACGTCGGCGAGGTTTCGTCGCTCGAGGTTCACGACGCGCGGGTCCTGCCGCAGCGAGCCGAGGAGCTGGCCGTACCCCGCGTCGACGGCGTAGACCCGGGCGGCCCCGCGCCGCAGCAGCTCGAGCGTGAAGCCGCCCGTCGACGCGCCGAGGTCGACGGCGGTGCGCCCGGCGATCGCCACGCCGAACGCGTCGAGCGCCGCGCGCAGCTTGATCGTCCCGCGCAGCTCGCGCGGCGGCTCGATGACCAGCGCCGCGCCCGCCGGCACGCGCGCGCGCGGGCTCACGACCGGCGCGCCGCCGACGAACACACGACCGGCGCGCACCATCGCTTCGGCGTCCGCCACATCGCGACGCTCGCGCCGGATCCGGACAAGGATATCCACGTGCTTCTGCCTCGCCATTTTCTCCTCCGCACGGCTCGGGTTTTCCGGGGGCGTGCGGAGAAATGGCGGGGCGCGTGCGCGCGCTACGCCGCTAGATCAAACCTAATGGAACGGCATGGGGCGCAGTGTGGGGCCTCGGGCGGGGCGCGTCAACCCTGGCTCTGCCCGCGCCGGGCTAGATCCACGGTGACCTCCCCCTCGGCGCGCGTGACGGAGCGGGGCTTCTCGGCGCGCCGCGCCGACCACCACACCTCGGCGTCGGCGTCCGTCCACCCCGGCAAATCGAGGAGCTCCAGCAGCTTCCGCTGCAGCTCCACCGCGGTCTGCGGGCGCCGCGCCGGATCTTTTTCGAGGCAGGCCATGATGAGCGTCTCCAGCGCCTCCGGGACCGGTCGGCCCAGCCAGTACGACGGCCGCTCGGGCGTGACGTCGAGGTGCTGGTGCAGGACCTCGGCGATCGCGGTGCCGGTGACCGCCCTCTGCCCGCTGACGAGGTAGTACATGACGAGCCCCACCGCGTAGATGTCGACGCGGTGATCGATCTTGTCGGGGTGGCTGATGTTCTCGGGCGCGAGGTAGAGCGGCGTCCCGTACGACGTCCCGCTCTCGGACACCCCGGTGTCGACGTTCATTTCCTTGACGAGGCCGAAGTCGAGCACCTTCGCCACGTCGGGCAGCCCGCCGCGGTGGCACACCATGATGTTCGCCGGTTTCACGTCGCGGTGGATGAGGCCGATCCCGTGCGCCTCCGCGAGCGCCCCGCACACCTGCTCCATGATGCGCACCACGCGCCCCGCGGGCTGCGGCCCGTGCAGCTTCACCAGCTCGTCGATCGTGATCCCGTCGAGGTACTCCATCGCGTAGTAGAACGTCGCCTCGGGGGTGCGGCCGTAGTCGAAGATGACGATCGTGTTGGGGTGGGTGAGCCGGCTCGTGAGCTGCACCTCGCGCTCGAAGCGGCGCAGCTCCGCCTCGCCGCCCCGTCCGGGCGCGAGGATCTTGAGCGCGGTGGGCCGGCGCAGCATCGCGTGGCGCGCCTTGTACACGACGCCCATCCCGCCCTCGCTGATCTTCTCGATCAACGTGTAGGCTCCGATGGTGCGGGCGCGGATCACCGCGGTGCGCAGGCGGGAGATGGTGCGCACCGCCGAGACGACGCCGCCCACGAGGAGGCTCGCCCCCAGCCCGACGACGAGGATGCCCCCGGGGAGGCCCGAGCCGAACAGGCGCCCCGGCTGGGCGACGAACGCCAGCGACCAGGTGCGCTCGGCGAACGAGAAGTCCATGGACCAGTGGAGGGAGTCCGCGCCGTCCTCGTCGCCGCCGGACCGCCACATCGTCCGCTCGGCGCCGCTGCCGTCGAGGTCGAGCAGGGCCACCTGCAGCCCGGCGAGGTCCACCCCCTCGAGCGCGCGGGCGATGATCGGGCGAATGCGCAGGATCTCCACCACCACGCCGGCGAACGCGTTGCGGCGTTCGTCGACGGTGACGATGCGCTCGCCCCGCCGGTACACCGCCTTGTGGATGGCGACGGCGTAGACGTCGGGCGGATCCTCGACGAGAACGATGCGGGGGGACACCACCGCGGTCCCGAGGTCGCGCGCCCGCTCGGCCGGCCGCCGTCGCAACGGCTCGGCGAAGAGGTCCAGCCCGAGCGCCACGTCGTTGGGCGGCTCCATGTACACCATGGCCAGGTACGCCGCGCGCTCCGCCGCGGGGACCATCCGCCCCGTCGGGCCGAGCTCGCGGAACGCGTAGCCGGGGAAGCCCTGGCCGCGGGCCTTGGCCTCGACGGCGGCGCGGTCCCGCGCCGCCACCAGCGGGAACCATTCCAGCGCGGCGATCTCGGGGTAACGATGGAGCGGCGGTCCGGCGAAGTCGCGGAAGTCGTCGCGCGTCACGTCGTCCGACGCCTCGAAGAACGTCTGGAGCTGGTGCAGGACCTCCAGCCACAGATCGAGGCTCACGCGCATGGCCTGGGCGATGGTGCCGGCGCGCCGCTCGAGGCTCTCCTTCTCGGCGCGGAGCGCGCGCCCGCGGCTCCACCACGCGGCGCCCAGCGTGATCACGATGCCGAGGGCGACGATGACGAACGACGGCACGTGATCGCGCAGGCGCCAGCGCGGGATGAAGCGCGTCGTTTCGGGCAACGGCTCAGTCACTGTTGGCACGCTCCGTCACGGCCCGTGCTCCGCCCACCACCTCCGCGCCCGCTCCTGCGACCAGCGCCGCGGCAGACATGCGCGCAGGCGGCGCGCGAGCGCCTCGGCCCCGTCGGGCCGCGCGTCGGGATCCTTCGCCAGACACGCGAGCACGACCTCTTCGAGCTCCGCGGGCAGCGGGCGGCCGGCGCGCTCCGACGGGCGCGTCGGCTGCTTGTAGGCGTGGTCCTTGAGAGCCGCCATCGGCGCGTGGATGTCGAACACCTCGCACCCGGCGAGCAGGTAATACCCCACGCAGCCCAGGGAGTAGAGATCCGCGCGCGCGTCGGTGGGCCGCCCCAGCGCCATCTCGGGGGCGACGTAGCCCGGCGACCCCATGAGCATGCCCGACTGCGTTAGGTCGATGCCCGTCTGCCGCGGCGGCTTCACCAGCCCGAAGTCGAGCACCTTGAGGAAATCGCGGTCCTGCCCCGCGCGGCAGGCGACGAGGTTCGACGGCTTGATGTCGCGGTGGATGAGCCCCTCCGCGTGCGCCTCGGCGAGCGCGTCGCAGGCCTGGGCGAGAAAGTCCACGGCCCGCTCCGGGTCGAGCGGACCGAAACGCTGCACCATCGCCTGGAGGTCCATCCCGTCGAGCAGCTCCATCACGTAGTACAGCGCGCCGGTGGACGTGACGCCGTAGTCGTACAGGCGCACCGTGTGCGGCGACGTCAGCCGCGCGGTGATCCGCGCCTCCATCTCGAATCGCTTGAGCAGGACGTCGCGATCCGGCCCGCCCAGCATGTCGGGGCGGATGATCTTGGCCGCCGCCGGCTGGGCGAGGAGGCGGTGCTCGGCGCGCCACACCTCGCCCATCCCGCCGCCGCCGATCTTCTCGACGAGCCGGTAGCTGCCGAGCGTCGCCGCCTCGCGCTCGGCGCGGCCCAGGCTGCGGTCCACGACGACGGCGATGATCGCGGCCGCGTAGTTGGGGATGAAGAAGCCCACCGTGGCGGCCGTGGCACCGAGCGGTCGGCCCAGCAACGTCGCCACGAGCGCGGCGACTGGTCCCGCCGAAGCCGCGAGCATGGCCGTCACGACGACGCGGCGGTGCGGCACGAACAGCGGAAACAGCGCGATCCATATCGCGACGAGCGACGTGCCCATCGCCGACTCGGGGACCCGCTTGTGCGCCTCGACGAGGGCCACCGCGGCCGCGGCCCCCACGGCGAGCGCGACGGCTGCGGGGGCGAGCATTGCGCCGCGCAGCCGCCTCGCGCCGAGCGCGAGCGCGGTCGCGAGGGCGGTGGTCGCGATGCCGACGGGAAACGCGCCCGGCGCCAACCGAGCCAGCTCCGGCACGCCGCCCGCGCGCGACGCCAGGCCGGAGACGATCAGCGTGGCGAACGCGGCCGCCGCCACCCCCGCGGCGACGCCCAGGCGCCGGCGCTGCGGCTCATCGGCGTCGCCCGGCGTGAGACCCGACCGAGTTAGGAACTTCGCGCCCTTCGCCGGAGTCCCCGCCACATTGTAGACATGTACCACATGCGTCGTGCTCTGCTGCTCATCTGTTTGCTCGCGGCCTGCGCGCGCGGCGGGAGCGCTTCGACCGATGCCCCCGCGCGCGACCTCGTGCATCGGTACCGGGCGGCGCTCGCGGCCGACGATCCGCGCGCCGCGTACGCGCTCCTCGCCGACGGCGTCCGCAAGAACTTGCCCTACGAAGAGTTCGCGCGCCGCTGGCGCGAGCGCGAGCTGGAGCGCAAGCGCCAATCGATCGCGCTGAGCGCGCTCCTCGACGAGGGCGCGCAGAGCGGAGAACGCGGGCGGCTCACGACCTCGGACGGCAGGAGCACGGAGCTCGTGCGCGAGACGAGTGGGTGGCGCCTCGAGGCGCCGCTGCTGTCGTCCGCGCGCGCCGCCACCCCCGAGGAGGTGCTGCGGCAGCTCTCGGGGGCGGTCGAGGAGCGAAGCATCGACGGAATCCTCGCGACGCTCACCAACGCGCGCCGCGAGCGCATGTCCGAGCTCCTCGGCACGTTCGCCGCGGGGCTTCGCGCGCATGCGGGCGACACGGTCGACGTGTCGGGCGATCGTGCCACCCTCACGTGGAGCGACGGCACGCGCCGCTTCCGCGTGGTGATGCGCCGCGAGGAGGGCACGTGGCGGGTGGACGACTTCAGTGCTCTATAGTGCTGGCTCGTCCGCTCGCCGTGGCAAGAAGCCCGGGTGGCGGCTCCCGAGGTGCATGACTTTGCTTCAGCTGTAACTTTTGCTGGCTCCGTGGATTTTCTTGACGCGGTGTGGCAGGCGGCTCACGAGCCTGTGACAGCCTGTCTCAGTTCCGGAGTGGTTGGACCTCCTTGCATATTCGTCTCAACGCAGCTAAACTCTTGTCAAATCGCCGCGTCTGTCGCGTCATGGCCTATAACTTGCTTACCGAGCGGTCGCCCCGTGGAATGCCCTCCAGCATTCGCGGGGCAGGAGGACTGCATGGCTCTGCATTTCAAGGTTGGTGACAAGGTCGTCTACCCGGCGCAGGGCGTCGCCGAGATCATCGGCGTCGACACGAAGGAAATCGGCGGCCGACTGACCTCGTTTTATCTCCTTCGCATCCTCGACAGCGACATGAAGATCCTCGTCCCGACGGACAAGGGCCACCAGGTCGGCCTGCGCGATGTGGCCACGCACCGAGAGGTCGAGGAGGTTCTCGACATCCTTCGCGAAAAGGAAGTCCACCTCGACAAGCAGACATGGAACCGTCGCTACCGCGGCTTCATGGAGAAGATCAAGACCGGCTCCCTCTTCGAGGTGGCCGAGGTGTTCCGCGACCTCTATCGACTGAAGAACACCAAGACGCTCAGCTTCGGCGAGCGTCGCATGCTCGACACCGCGAAGAACCTCATCGTCAAGGAGCTCTCCATCTCGCGCAACTGGAGCGAGCAGCGCGTGGAGAAGGAGCTCGACAAGGCGTTCGCCGCCTAAAGCTTCCTACCGCCAAGATTCTTGACCACCGCGTGCCGGCCCTTTTATCCTTTTGACAGGCCTGCATGCAAGTCCATGTCGCCAAAGCCGACCTAACCTTGATGCCGGTGGACGCGATCGTTAATCCAGCGAATTCATTGGGGATCATGGGCGGCGGCGCCGCGGGGGCCATCAAGCGGCGCGGCGGCGACAAGATCCAGCAGGAGGCCATGGCGAGCGCGCCCATCGCGGTCGGCGCCGCCGTCGTGACGACCGCGGGGAAGCTTCACGCCCGCGCGGTCATCCACGCGCCCACGATGGAGGAGCCGGGGCTCAAGATCGGGGTGGAGAACGTCCGGCGCGCCACCCGCGCGGCGCTCATCGCCGCGGCGCACCACGGTTTCGATACGATCGCGTTTCCCGGCATCGGCACCGGCGTCGGCGGCGTGGATCGCGACGAGGCCGCGCGCGCCATGGTGGACGAGCTGCGCGCGCACCGCATGCCCAAGCCGCAGACGATCTATCTCGTCGACCTCGAGGAAGACATGCTGAACGCCTTCACCGAGGCGCTCGCGAACGCCCAGCAGGGCTTGTAACTCACCTCGCCGACCTGTATAAGATCCGCGCCGTGGAGCTCTCCCAGTACATCCCCGGCGCCCTGACGATCCTGCTCGGTGTAGGGTTCGCCGGCCTGCTGATGGCCGCGGCGATGTTCTTGGGCCCCAAGCACGAATCGCCCGAGAAACTCTCGCCGTTCGAGTGCGGGATGGACCCGATCGGGTCCCCGCGCGCCCGCTTTTCCGTGAAGTTTTATCACGTCGCGATCCTGTTCCTCGTCTTCGACGTGGAGAGCGCGTTCATGTACCCCTGGGCGGTGTGGTTCCGCGGCGCGCCGACCCTGCTCGGGCTGGTGGAGATGGCGCTGTTCGTGGTCGTGCTGGTGGTCGCGCTCGCGTACGTGTGGCGAAAGAAGGCAATCGGATGGGACTAGAGTTCACCACGTCCCGCCTGGCCGATGCGATCAGCTGGGCGCGGAAATTCTCGCTGTTCACGTACCCGTTCGTGACGGCCTGCTGCGGCATGGAGTTCATGGCGGTCGCCGGGCCCAAGCACGACATCGCGCGGTTCGGCGCGGAGTTCCCGCGCTTTTCGCCGCGCCAGGCCGATCTGCTCATGATCGTCGGCACCGTGACCGAGAAGATGGGCCCGGTGCTGCACCGCATCTACGAGCAGATGGCCGAGCCGAAATGGGTCATCGCCTTCGGCGTGTGCGCGTCGACCGGCGGTTTCTACCAGAACTACAACACGATGCCGGGCGCCGACCAGGTCGTGCCGGTGGACGTCTACATCCCGGGTTGCCCGCCGCGCCCGGAGCAGGTCCTCGACGCGCTCGTCCTCCTGCAGAATCGCATCCAGCGGAAGGAAGGGTGGAACCAGCGGCGCATCCTCGCCGACGCCGGGGTGAAGAAGCTCCCGGTCGCCAGGTAAACATGAGCGCAAAGACCCTCGAACGGCTGAAGGAACGCTTCGGCGACGCGGTGGTGGGCACCCACTCCCAGCACGGCGACGACACCGCCGTGGTCGCGCGCGAGCGCGTGCGCGAGGTCCTGTCGTTCCTCAGGGACGATCCAGATCTCCTCTACAACTTCCCGTCGGACCTCACCTGCGTCGACTACTACGGGCGCGAGCCGCGCTTCGAGGTCGTCTACCACCTCTACAGCCTGGCCAAGAAGCAGCGCGTCCGCGTGAAGTGCCGCGTCCCCGAGGAGGATCCGACAATCGACAGCGTGGTGAGCCTGTACCCGGCGTTCAACTGGTTCGAGCGCGAGGTGTGGGACATGTACGGGATCAAGTTCAACGGCCATCCCGATCTCCGCCGGCTGTTCATGTACGAGTCCTTCCAGGGGCACGCGCTGCGCAAGGACTACCCCAAGGACAAGCGGCAGCCGCTGGTGCGCCGAGAGGGGCAGTCATGAGCCCGCGAGCGGAGGCGAGGATCGACGCGACCTGGGAGCGCGGCGCAGCCAAGCGACTTGGAGCGCCGAGCCGACGCGAGCGGGCGGAGCAATAAGGATGGAGACGCGCAAGATCGTCCTCGGCCAGAAGAACGTCGCCGACCTCGACGAGGAGCTGCCGACCGAGCCGATGAAGATCAACATGGGCCCGTCCCATCCCGCGATGCACGGGACGATCCGCATGGTGCTGACGCTCGACGGCGAGCGCGTGCGCGACGCGGACATCGAGATGGGCTACATGCACCGCTGTTTCGAGAAGGAAGCGGAGCACGCGACGTTCCAGCAGATCTTCCCCTACGCCGACCGGCTGAACTACGTCTCGCCCATGCTGAACAACGTCGGCTGGGCGATGGCCGTGGAGAAGCTCCTCGGCATCGCCAAGGCGATCCCCGAGCGCGCCGAGTACATCCGCGTGATCGTCGGCGAGATGTCGCGCATCAGCGACCACCTCACCTGCGTCGGCGCGTCGGCGATGGAGCTCGGCGCGTTCACGCCGTTCCTCTACCTGATCAAGGCGCGCGAGTGGGTGTGGGCGCTGCTCGAGGAGATCTCGGGCGCGCGCCTGACGCACAGCTACGTGCGCATCGGCGGCGTGGTCGCCGACATGCCGCCCGGCTGGGCGGACAAGTCGCTCGACACGTTGAAGAAGATCGAGCAGGCGCTCGACGACTCCGAGGCGCTGCTCACGCGCAACCGGATCTTCCGCGACCGCATGGAGGGCGTGGGCGTGAGCTCGGCCGAGGCGGCGATCGCCGACGGCTGGTCGGGGCCGTGCCTGCGGTCGACGGGCGTCGCCTACGACGTGCGCAAGGACGCCCCCTACTCGGTCTACGACCGGTTCGAGTTCGACGTGCCGGTGGGGACGCGTGGCGACAACTACGATCGCTATCTCGTGCGCCTGTACGAGATCAAGCAATCGATCCGCATCCTGCGCCAGGCGTTCGCGCAGGCGCCGGCGGGGGAGATCCTCATGCCGGACTACCGCGTGACGCTGCCGCCGAAGAAGCAGGTCTACAACACGATCGAGGGGATGATCGCGCACTTCAAGCTGATCATGGACGGCATCCGCGTGCCCGCGGGCGAGGCCTACAGCTACACCGAGGGGGGCAACGGCGAGCTCGGGTTCTACGTCGTCTCCGACGGTACCGGCCGGCCGTTCCGCGCGCACTGCCGCGCGCCGTGCTACCCCATCCTCCAGTCGATACCGCGCCAGATCAACGGCGCGCTCGTCTCCGACATCGTCCCGACGTTCGGGATGGTGAACTACATCGCCGGTGAGTGCGAACGATGACAACTGTGCCCATGGTGACGCTCACCGTCGACGACAAGCCCGTCACCGTGCCCAAGGGGACCAATGTCCTCGACGCGGCGCTGAAGCTCGGCATCGACATCAGCTTCTTCTGCTACCACCCGGGGCTGTCGATCGCGGCCTGCTGCCGGCAGTGCCTGGTGGAGATCGCGGGCAACCCCAAGCTCCAGCCGTCGTGCCAGGTGCCCGCCGCCGAGGGGATGAAGGTCATCTCCTCGTCGGCGCGCGTGAGCAAGGCGCGCGAGCAGATGCTCGAGTTCACGCTCGTCAACCACCCGGTCGACTGCCCCATCTGCGACAAGGCGGGCGAGTGCACGCTGCAGAAGCTCTACGCCGAGTGGGACGCCCAGCCGTCGCGGGTGGTGCTGGAGAAGGTGCACAAGCCGAAGCGCGTGGACCTCGGCCCGACGATCGTCCTCGACCAGGAGCGCTGCATCCTGTGCACCCGCTGCATCCGCGTGTGCGACGAGGTCGCGGGGGTCCACCAGCTCGAGATGGCGCACCGCGGCGACCACGAGGTCCTCACGACCGCGCCGGGGCAGCTCCTCGACAACCCGTACTCGCTGAACACCGTCGACGTCTGCCCGGTCGGCGCGCTGACGTCGAAGGACTTCCGCTTCTCCATGCGCGCGTGGGAGCTTTACAAGACCGACTCGGTGTGCAACGGCTGCGCGACGGGCTGCAACATCGAGATCCACCACCGCGACAATCGGATCTACCGCCTGGTGCCGCGTCCCAACGAGGACGTCAACCGCCACTGGATGTGCGATGAGGGACGCCTCACCTACAAGGACGTGCACCAGGGCCGGCTGGCGGCGCCGCTCGTCGACGGGCTGCCGACCAGCTGGGACAAGGCGCTCGCCGCCGCGGCGGCCAAGCTCCAGGCCGCGCTCGACGCCGACCGCGGCGCCGTCGGCGTCGTGCTGTCGGCCGGGCACGCCAACGAGGAGAACTACCTCGCCGCCCGCCTCGCGCGCGAGTTTCTCGGCGTGGAGCGGATCTACTGGTTGGGCAGGCCGCCGGTGCCGGAGCGCGCCGACAAGATCCTGCGCGACGCCGACGTGAACCCCAACGCCGCCGGGGTCGCCGCCGTCGCCGGCAAGGGCGCGGGGGACGCGGCGGCGCTCGAGCGCGACCTCGCGGCGGGCAAGCTCAAGGGCCTGCTCGTCCTCGGCTCCGACGCGCCGGGCGCGGCGGCGAGCGACAAGGCGGCCGCGCTCGACGCGCTGGTCGTGATCGCCGCGCACGAGCGCGGGCTGGCGCCGCGCGCGCACGCGGCGCTCCCCTGCGGCGACTGGCCCGAGCTCCACGCGACGATCACGAACCGCCAGGGGCGCGTGCAGCGGCTGCGCGCCGCGTTCCCGCCGCCGGGGCAGGCGCTCGCCGGCTGGGAGGTGCTCGTGCGGCTGGGCAAGAAGCTCGGCGCCGCGCTCGACTACGCCACGCCGCGCGCGGTGTTCAACGAGATGGTGGGGGCGGTCCCGGCGTTCGCCGGCGCCGACTGGGGCGGAGAATCCTTGACGGTGCAGCTCCGATTCGCTGCGTCGAGAGGCTAGACCCAAGTGAGCGAGCGGCGGCGAGACATGAGGCGACCCTGGAGCGAGGCGCAGCCGAGCGACCCGGAGCGGCTCGCCGCCGCGAGCGAACGGAGACGGTGATGGCATGGTACTGGAGCGCGCTGTGGGCGGCGGTGAAGTGGCTGGGGCTGATCATGCTGTTCGTGATGCCCGTCGCGTCGCTGCTGACGTGGGCCGAGCGCCGGCAGAGCGCGATGATGCAGGATCGGCTCGGGCCGAACCGCGCCAACATCGGCAAGATCCGGCTGTGGGGCATCCTCCACTTCGTCGCCGACGCGTTGAAGATGCTGTTCAAGGAGGACTTCGTCCCCGCCAAGGCGCAGAAGTTCCTGTTCTTCCTGGCGCCGATCCTCGCCATCGCGCCGGTGTTCATCGTGTTCTCGATCATCCCGTTCGGCCCGCCGGTGAACTTCCACAAGCTCGCCGAGGTGATGACGCCCACCGACCTCGATCCGACGGGCGTGGTGGCGGCGGGCGGCGAGCCGCTGCAGGTGTTCGTCGTCGAGTTCGGGATCCTCTTCTACTTCGCGATCTCGTCGCTGGCGAACTACGGCGTGTCGCTGGCCGGATGGGCCAGCTACAACAAGTACTCGCTGCTGGGTGGGCTGCGCGCCTCGTCGCAGATGATGGCGTACGAGGTGGCGATGGGGCTGGCGGTGATGGGGATGTTCCTCGTCACCGGAACGCTCGAGCCCGGCGCGATGGTGGCGTGGCAAGCGGCGCACACCTGGGGGGTCGTCGCGCAGCCGCTGGCGTTCATCCTGTTCTTCACCGCGGCGATCGCGGAGACGAAGCGCGCGCCGTTCGACATCCCCGAGGGCGAGCCGGAGATCGTCGGGTACTTCATCGAGTATTCGGGGATGCGGTTCGGCATCTTCTTTCTCGCCGAGTTCATCGAGATCGTGTTCGTCGCCGCGATGGTGACGACGGTGTTCTTCGGCGGCTGGGACGTGCCGTTCCTCCACGCCGACGGGTGGCACTTCTTCGGGGTTCAGTCGCTGTGGCCGCACGGTCTGGTGGCGTTGACCCAGCTCGTGTTCTGGACGATCAAGGTGATCTTCTTCTGCTGGTTGCAGCTGCTCATCCGCTGGACCCTGCCGCGCTTCCGGCCGGACCAGCTCATGCGGCTCGGCTGGACCAAGCTGCTTCCGCTGTCGCTGGTGAACATCATGGCCACGGCGGTGGTGCTCTACTGGAATCGAGGCTGACGATGGGTCACGGACACGACGAGCACGCGGCGCCGGCGCCCTCGGGCGGCCCCCGGGTCCTCGCGCGCGAGGGGAAGATCCGGGTGGTGTCGCTCGAGCGCGAGCCGATGGGGATCGAGGTGTCGTTCCTGCCGGCGGTGCTGAAGGGCCTGGGGGTGACGGCGCGGCACTTCTTCCGCAACGTGCTCGCCCGCAAGGACACGGTCACGGTCGAGTACCCCGAGACCAA